>PGZR01000165.1 GCA_002841405.1 Firmicutes bacterium HGW-Firmicutes-4
TTTAACGGTTCCCGAAATGGATAACCATACTTTTTTTCTTTCTTCAGTCATTGGTCTCCTCCTAGAGGTATAATTTCTCCCACTATTAAACCATTGATGCATTTTTTTATCAAGAAAAATTATCCTTTTAAGTTTTTATTAGGATTACGCATCATAAAGAAATCGGACAACCTAGTTAGTAGTGGTGCGTTTCCGCTTTGCTGACGCAATAATCAAGTCTACAAGTTCTATATACCCAATTCCGGTGGCTTCCCACATTTTAGGGTACATACTGATATTTGTAAATCCCGGCAGGGTGTTTACTTCATTGATTAAAATACGATCATCGTCGGTAACAAAGAAATCCACCCGGGTTAAGCCGGAGCCTTCGATGGCTTCAAAAGCTTTAATTGCGTAATCCCTGACTTTTTCGGTGACTTCAGGGGACAGATCAGCCGGAATAACAACCTTTGAGTCTTCAGTAGCTGAGTATTTGGCTTCATAATCATAAAACTCTTTTGAAGGGATGACCTCTCCCGGAATTGAAGCCCGAACACCGTCCCCGACTTCCAGGACGGCACATTCGATTTCTCTTCCTTTGACAAAATCCTCAAGAATAAGTTTATTATCGTAAACAAAGGCTTCTTTAATGGCCATGATGAGTTCGGACCGATCATGGGCTTTGGTGATGCCTACGCTGGAGCCCATATTCGCCGGTTTAACAAAAATCGGGTAACCCAGATCCTTCTCGATCTCGGCAATTTTGGCATCGGCATCTCTGTTCCAGTCATTTTCCCGGAAATAGATGTATTTACCGGTGGGGATTCCGACGCTTTGGAACATGATTTTTGAGAAAACCTTATCCATTCCCACCGCCGAGCTCAACACCCCACAGCCCACATAGGGTTTATTGAGCATTTCGAATACCCCCTGGATGGTGCCATCTTCTCCCATTGGTCCGTGAAGAACGGGAAAAAAAACGTCTATCTTTGTTATTTCCGGATGATCGAAGATTGAAAAGTCAGCGGTAAGGTTGGCCTGATCCTGTTCCCAGGAACCATCTTTAATTTTTTCGGCAGCACCTGAATATAAAAACCATTTCCCCTTTTTTGATATCCCGATGGTTACGATATTATACTTATTCCGATCGATAACACCCAAAACATTGTAAGCCGAAACCCTGGAAACCTCATGCTCTCCTGACTGTCCTCCAAAAACCACTCCGACATTGAGTTTATTTTTCATATCTATTCCTCACTTTTCTTTTGAGAACTCACTGTTATTCCGTTGATAATCCATGACAAAACTACCGCAGTCCTTACCTACCCTTTTGCCTGATTATTTTAGGCACTCCACAAAATCCTCTTCGGTGATGACTCGAATACCGTTTTCCTTCAACAAAGCAACCGTGATGCCATCCCCCTCAACCAGATTTTCACTGAAAGTCCCATCATAAATTTTTCCACAGCCACAGGAAGGGCTGTGGCTTTTCATGATCGCAATTTTTGCTCCAGATGTCCGGGCAGTATCCAGGGTTCGTTGGGCTCCCAAACGATATTCTTCGGTCACATCAATTTCTTTTTTATTATACACTTTCCGTTCCCCATTGACCATGACTATTTCAGCCGGATCGCGCGGAATCGGCATCGTTGCCAGTACCTCCGGACAAATCGGAATAGCCAGTCCCTGGAGGAAAAGTTGCCGCAATTCATCCACCGGATGAGCCTTTCCCTCATAGTTGATCTTCATTCCCAACAAACAGCTGGATACCAAAATCTTTTTTTTCTTTTCCAAAGCTTCTTTTAAACAAGTAAAATCTTTCTGATTCATTTTCTTCCCCCTCAATCCTCGTTTTTACAATTCAAACTGTCTTCCCGGTAAATCCAGGCCCCCCGTTTAAAAACCATTTTATAAATCATATCTTTTAAGATGATTTCGCCAATTTTGATTACCGAATCGGGTCCAATTGTTACCCCATTGGTAACCCGGGCACCAATTCCAATTTTAGTGTTTTTACCGAGGGTTACTCGTCTGCCAATAATGACCCCGGCCTCTAACACACAATTGTTTTCAATCCTGCTGTTTGCTTCGATTATCACCCCGGTACCAATCTGACAATGATCACCGATAACGACCCCTGCTCCGATGATGGCCCCGGCAGCGATGGTGGTTTCACTTCCGATCATGACATCTTCCGAAATCACCGCACTGGGGTGATTCCCCTTTTGGTACGCCTGGTTATTCATCTGTTGTTCTCCTATTTTTTTCTGATTCTTAAGCCCTTGGGATAGTGATTTTTGATCAAGCCCTCACTGGCTTTTCCAAATCCCAGCGAATAACCATCATAGCCAACCAGAACCCAGCCCTTTTTTACTTTCAGATTAAGCGCCTCACCTTTTAAATACTGATAGGCCAGCTCTTCATCGGTTAAGTCGCAGACATTCTTTGACTCAGATAACTTAAGCGCCATTGCCAGCGCATAGCTTGGTTCAAAGCGATTTTTTTTAAAGGTTCCCAGATGAAGGCCAGTACGCAAGAGTTTTAAATTGGCAATCCGCTCCAGCTCCACTCCTGCTGGGATAGCATAGAGATGTTCGCCCAGCAGATATAGACGATCTTCAATTTTCTGATAAAATTCCGACTCCAGATTGTTTTTGACAAAATCGGTATAATCTTGCAACTCTATTCGGGTTGCTTTTTTTAACCGCGATTTCGCGTATCCCTGTTTGGTCTCGATGCTGTCAGTAGCAACGGCTGATTTTATCAGTCTGGCAATAAAATGACCTTCACCTTTGACAGTCATGGGCATAATCCGCAGGGTTTTAGCGATATCCTGCTCATTATTCCGGGTCCAGTCGACCCGGCCATGATCGGTAATCCCGGGCAACTCAAAGATTTCCAGGGTGTACGGATAATTCGCAATAAAAGCTTCAATCATCTGTTCATTTTCTTCCGGCGAGAAGGTGCAAGTGGAATAGACCAGCACCCCACCAGGTTTCAACAACCGATGGGCACTTTCCAATATTTTTTCCTGCTTACCCATACAGCGGTCAACCCGTTCCAGACTCCAGTCCGCCAGGGCGCCCGGATCTTTCCGGAACATGCCCTCACCGGAGCAGGGGGCATCCACCAGGATCTTATCAAAGCTTTCGTAGAATGAATCCACCAGGCGCTCCGGAAATTCATTGGTGACGATGGCATTGGTGATCCCCATCCGTTCGATATTGGTGGATAGAATTCCGGCTCGGGAATTAACCAGCTCATTGGCAATCAGCACTCCCATGCCTTGAAGTCTGGCTCCGATCTGGGTGGATTTACCTCCAGGTGCCGCACAAAGATCCAACACCCATTCCCCGGGTTTTGGGTCCAACACTTCAACCGCCGCCATCGCTGTTGGCTCCTGAACATAATAAAGCCCGGCATAATAGTGGGGATTTTTACCCGGACGCACCTCATGATCAATATAAAACCCCTCTTTGCACCAGTTCACACCCTGGGTTTTAAATGGTAATTTATTGGCCAGCTCTGCTGGGGACAGCTTCAGGGTATTGGTTCTGATGCCTTTGCTTTCCGGCTGGTCATAGGAATCCAGCAAGCTTTCATAGTTATCACCCATCAAATTTTTCATTTTTTCCTTAAACGCTTCAGGTAATTCCATTATGATCCCCATTTTCATCCCTAGTTATTTCCTGCAGAGCCATCTCTGGTACTGCACCGATTATTAACAATACTCATTTCATTATACGTAAAGCCCCTGTTAATTACAATAAATTTGTCAAAAAACGCCGAAATAAAAACACCAACGTGAACGTTGGTGTTTTTGTCGAGAACTTATAATTGCTGGTTCATTATTTTTTTGGTTTTGCAAAAATCATCCGTCCGGCTGCGGTTTGCAGAATACTGGTAACGATCACCGCAGTTGTGGTTCCGATATATTTCTTGCCATTTTCGACAACAATCATGGTTCCGTCATCCAGATAAGCGACGGCCTGACCGTTTTCTTTTCCGCCTTTGACCAAGAGAACCTTCATCTCTTCGCCGGGCAGAACAATTGGTTTCACGGCATTAGCCAACTCATTGATGTTTAGCACGTCGACCCCTTGAACGGTGGCAACCTTGTTAAGATTATAGTCGTTGGTCAGAATCTTGCCTTTGGTTGATTTTCCCAGTTTGACCAATTTTGAGTCGACCTCATCTTCAGTAATCTGAACTTCGATTTCCAGATCAGTCTGAATTTTGTTTAAAATATCCAAACCACGACGGCCCCGATTTCGTTTCAGTTCATCGGAGGAGTCCGAGATCAGTTGAAGTTCGTTAAGCACAAATACCGGGATCACCAGGGGGCCTTCAATAAAGCCGGTTTTACAAATATCAAAGATCCGCCCGTCTATGATCACGCTGGTATCCAATAGCTTGGGAATGGCTGCACCTTTCTTTTTGGCGGGTCGCTTTTGACCGACCGGCACATTGGCATCCTTTTCTCGCTTGTCATTCTGAAAGGCCTGGAGAATATCTTCCCGTTTTTTGATCGGTAAAGAGAAACCGATATATCCCAGCACAATATAAATGCTGATGGTTAAAAGTCCCCCAATCCAGGGAATGGGAATCTGAGAAAATGCGAAACTGATCAGCATGGCAATCACCAGGCCAATCACCAAACCACCAATGCCCAAACCAATGTCAATGAGCCGCACATTTTCCATACTGGTCTCAACAACTTTTGACAGCTTTTTAACGCCCTTAAGCATCAAGGGAAATAGAATGAAAAAAATAAGTCCAAATAGAACAATCAGAGCCGCATAAAGAATAACTTCTAATTCCGGCGTCAGGGTTATCTCCAGATTTCTCAAAATCCACGTATTGGTCACCAATACGTTGGCCAGAGCCATCCCAACCAGAATTCCAACAATTCCAAATGACACGCGAAGTATCTTTTGTATCATCATCTTCACCTCCTTTCATATTAGCATCATAAAATTATAGCACTCAATTCTTAAGACTACACTATTAAATACAACAAAAGGCGTGAAATTCACGCCTCACTGTGTACCGAACTATTGATCAAATCTAAGATTTCTTGTTTGTCTTTATCTTGAATCAAGACCATTTCGCTGACGATGAAATTTCGGGCATTATTCAACATTTTCTTTTCTCCGGTTGAGAGGCCTTTTAATCGATCCAATAAGATAAGATTTTTAACAACCTTTGCGACTTCAAAAATATCGCCGGTTTTTAAACGCTCCAGGTGTTCCCGATACCGTCGATTCCAATTTTTTTCCATCACATCCATTGGTAATTTCAGTGATTCGATCATCTCATCAATTACTGACTGAGTCACAATGGTTCTTACCCCGATATCATCGACTTTATCAACAGGAATTAAAATCTGCAAACCTTCTGAAACAATCTGCATGATGTAGTAAGGTTTTGTTTCTTCAAATATTTCTCGTTCTTCGATTGCTTCAATGATACCCGCTCCGTGCATCGGATAAACAATTTTATCCCCAATTTTATACATTTCAACCACTC
>PGZR01000166.1 GCA_002841405.1 Firmicutes bacterium HGW-Firmicutes-4
TGCTTAATTACCTCATTTATATATTCCCAAAACCCGTGTCTCTAGGGTCTATCCAAAGATGTACTTACTCAGGTACATCTTTTTTTGCGTGACGGCAACAAGCCAATCACAAGTTTACTTGTAGTTAGCGACTGCCCGCGACCAATGCGAAAGGAGCGTAGCGGATTTCGCATGGCGCAGCGAACAACAGATTAACAATTGGTCGGTACGGTAGTATATCGACAACGTTTCACATCGGTATGAAGCGTTCGGGATTTAACCAATCTTCATCAAAAATAATTCCAGAGCAAAATTCTGATCAATTTCCCCCAGTTTCATCTGGGCATCCAGATCTGCACCGATGACCATGATCTCCCACAAATTGTCGATCGGATAGTTCTTCCCGTTTTTTAAAATCTTATTGACAATAAAAGGAGCCAGCTTCATTTCTGTCGCCACAGTTTTGGCTGGCAATCCCCGAGCAGTATATATCTTGACCATCAGCAGCATCCGGATTTGTCGTAACAGCAGACTGAAAACCCCAAAGGGGGATTCCCCTTCCAAATAAAAATGGTTAAGCATCAGTAGAGCCTGATCTTTTTGACCGCTGATGGCATAGTCGATGAGCTTGAAGATCCCTTCCTCAATAGACTGGGGCAAGATCAGCAAGATATCTTCTTTACTAATCTCATTGCGGTCGCCGGTATAATCGATCAGGCTGCTGAGTTCATTGTCCACCATCTCCATGGTTTTTTTCTCATTCATTAAATACATCGACCGCTGGATAAAAAGCTCTAATTCGGCACGGTTTATTTTTTTTCCGGCATTTTTGACCCGGCGGATGATCCAGGCTTGCAGATCACTGGCATCGAGTTTTTCAAACACCACCAGGGAGCCAGCTTTGGTCAGACTTTTGTACAATTTTTTGCGTTTGTCCGGCTGTTCCCAATAGATGATTAACAGCGTCGACGGACAGGGTTTCTCCAGATAGTCAGTAATCCGATCCAAATCCTTTTTATCGCTAATCTTATCCAGTTGCGCCTCTTCCCGAACAATGACCATCCGCTTATTGCTCATCATTGGCAGGGTTTCACAGGTGGCCAGCAGTTCTGAGATGTCCAGATTTTTATCGCTATAAGTGGTTAGATTCAAGGGCTCCAGACCCTTTGCCAGCTCTGTCCCGATCAGCGTTTTTTCCATCATATGGCCAATGTACTGTTCCGGACCGGTGAATAAATAAACCGGGCTGATGTCCTGATTTTTTACACTTTTACTGAGTTCTTTATAATTCACAACGTTTCTCCATTAATTTAGGTTGGGTATTATTATTGCTTTGTCTTCTAAAATTTAATTTACATAGTTTTTGATATCGATATATTCGCCGTTGCTGATAATTTCCACAGCCCCCATCTGGTCAGTTCGCAATGCCGTGATTGCTTCCTCGTCGAGGCGATCCATCACCTCGTCGCTGGGATGATTAAAGGAATTATTAGCGCCCACCGAAATCACCGCTGTTTCCGGATCAATGGCCTGAATAAATTCTTGGGAGGATGAGGTTTTACTGCCATGATGGGGTATTTTGATGATCTGAAAATCTCGCGCAGCACTAAGAGCTTGCATTTCTGCGGCCAGCCGTTTTTCCACCTCGGCTTCAATATCCCCGCATAACAACAAATTGATATTGCGATAGGAAATCGTCATCACCAGCGAAGCATTGTTCTGCTGTTCATCCTCTTTAGCAATTATCCGTCCTTCTGGATTATACACTGTAATGGTCACGCCGTCACTCCCTTCAATCACTGAGCCCTTTTTTAATAAGGACACCGGGATCAGCTGCTGATTGAGAAGTTGTTCATTATTTGTCTGGACACTCATAAATAGATTCTTGACTGGATAGCCATCAAAGATTAGTTCTTCAACCCCCTGGCTATGATCAACATGATTATGGGTTAAAAAGATGGCATCCAGCTCCTGGATATTTTTGGAATACAGGGCCGGATACAGCACCTGATCCGAAACCCGGTTAGCTCGTTCAAACAGATAGCCACCCCCATCGACCAGATAATTCAGCCCACCCGGGGTCTCAATCAGAATGCTGTCGCCCTGACCAACATCCAGCACCGTTACCACCAGGTTTCTGGGAAACAACGGGGTTGCCAGCACAACCAGCAGCAGCACCAGCGCTAAACTCATCACAGTGTTTCGCACATAGGGCTGGCGGAGATAAAAATAGCCTGAAATCAGTAAGACCAGCAGCAAAAACAACCCAGTTTCGGCCGGCGATAGTCCGCCCCGGATGATCCACAAGAAATTTGCGACCGCTCCCAAATCATTGATACCATCAAGTACCACGATGATCGATTCCCCTAAAAACGTCACCGGCAGGGACAATGCGGGGGCTAAAAAGGGAGCGATGGAAACAACCACCAGAAATCCCATCCCGGCCAGCAGAAACACACCAATCAGCGGGACCACCAGCAAATTGGAAAAGAAACTCATCAGGGTAAAGCTGCTAAAGTGGTATAACAAAATCGGCAGGGTGCCCACCGTGGCGCAAAAAGTCAGGATCAGTCCCTGCACCACCGGTCCCGGTTTAATTTTATTATGCACCCGCTTTTTATTGCGATGTTTTTCATAAACGTACAGCAGCGGACCATAAAACAGGATAATCCCCAGCACTGCGCCCATCGATAGTTGGAACCCGGCCTGAAAAAGCTGAGCCGGCCAGATTCCTAAGATTACCAATCCGGCCAGGCACAGCTGATTCAAGGCATCCCGCTCCCGATGAAGGCCTTGTCCCCAACTTAGACACAAGAGCATGATCGAGGCCCGGATCACCGGCGCTGAAAACCCGGTAAGAGCGACGTAAAACAGTAAAGCCGGGGCCAGAAATAGCATCCAGTAACGCTTGTTGATTTTTACGGCCATCAGTATTAAGGATAGTGCCATAAACACATAACCAACATGAAGTCCGGACACCGATAAAACATGGGTGACACCGGCATCCTGAAAGCGCTTCGCCAGATCCTCATTGATGTTCTTTTCACCAAATACTACCCCTTTGAGCAAATCGGATACATCCTCGGAAAAGCTGGCATCCGATTGATTCTCCAGGGCTCTTTTGACGCCCAATATCTGGTAATATAATGTCGTCTCTTGACCGATTCGTTCAATATTTTCCGGTTCGATCGTCAGCAGTCCGTTAATTGACTGGGATTTGAGAAAAAGTCCATAATCAAAGCCGCCGGGATTTCTTTTGCCGGCCGGTTGGGACAGCTGGCCCCGTAATAATAGCACTTCACCGGGGACCAGGTCCAGTTGCTGCTTTTCATCGTTCTTTAAAACTTCCTGTTCCGCTGTATTATCCTCATCAGCTGGATAATAGACGGTCGCCCTGATCCCTATCGCTCCCTCGTGACGATTGTTCTCATCCGCAGTAGCGACCAATTCTTTCGTAGTCAGATTGATGATTAAACGATTCTCGGTGCGGATCGGATAATCAGTCACCACTCCAATCAGAGAAACGTCTTTTTGATACAGGTTTTCCAGCGCATCCGTTTCCGGGAAGGCCCCGTAGCCTAAGAACGCGCCGAAACCGAATAATCCCAGAACAAATACCATCTGGGTTATTTTGATCTCCCTCAAAAAAAACGGCATCACAACCAGCAGAGTGACAAAGCCCAGCAGCACCCAAACCGGCAAGCGGTAATAAACAGCGACAATTCCCAGACAAAGGGTGATAAATCCCCACAGTAACGGTCGCTTCATTTAAATAGGCTTAACGGGTTCGTCATTGCCAAGTACCGTTAATTTCATTTTCAATACCCCTTTATCCAACGATATTTTATTTTAATTATACACTGATTATCTTTTTTTTAGTACAGGGAACCCTGTTTTTTTTAAGATATTTTGTTATAATGAGAAAATAGATTAAAAGACAACTGGAAAGAAGGGATCGCTAATGATTGATTTAACTACCAATGGTTTTTATGCATCCGATGAGGCGAAGCTGACTTATTACGAAACTCCCTGCCCAACCGAACCAAAGGGCGTTGTGCTGATCGTTCATGGCATGGCCGAACATGCCCGACGCTATCATGAATTTATGGATTTTTTATATCAACATCACTACCTGGCTGTGATCCATGATCAGCGGGGCCACGGCCAAACCGGTAAA
>PGZR01000026.1 GCA_002841405.1 Firmicutes bacterium HGW-Firmicutes-4
CCGCATGAGAGATTTTTATGACATCCACAGCCTGCTTCAATTATATGGTGAAAACATGAATCCTACAGTTTTCAATCAGGCACTGATGGCAACTGCGAACAAGCGTGGGACAGAGCATTATTTAACCGATATGCTGTTGATCGTTGATGAAGTGGAAAATAGCAGTGTCATGGAAAATCTTTGGCTTGCTTATCAAAAGAAATTTTCTTATGCATCGGAAATTACCTGGAAGACAATCATGGAATCCGTTCGCAATTGCATGGGGTTGATCAGAATGGAGGGCAGACATTAGTTATTTTATGGTGCGTTCGTTTTTAAAGTCTAATAAATGAATGTGGTAATTCATGTACAAATATAAACATTCGAAAAAAAGAGTAAAACGTGTCGTAAACATGTCGCATATCACATAGAAATGTCTGAAATAAGCCATTTACCTACTGTTTCGTAATCAGTAGGTCGGCGGTTCGATTCCGCCCGCTAGCTCCAGTAAGATCTATCGAAAATGGCTATTTAAAGCCATTTTTTTTATTTTTTGTTAGGGTGTCAAAAGTATTTTCAACCTCATTGATAATTCTCTCCAACTGAGGTCTGATTTCTGGTAAAATAGACACAGAATCAAATACAGCAGAGGATACATAACGATGTCATTTAAAATCCATCCTTTAGTGGCATCAAGAACCTCATTTGTTAGTTTATCCCATACATTATGTGCTAATGGATCAGCGAAAACCATTTCAGGTATCATTGAAAATAGAAATATGTTGCCTAATTTTTCCTGATTTCCAGACAGTTGCGCAAATTAAGAAAAGGCCCAATCCCAACAGAACCATATAGGTTCATAGCTGGGATTGGACCTTTTCTAAAATTATACAGGATGAATAAACTACAAACTGCTAATTCTTTTTTATTTGCATATTGACTTTTTTCAGTTCATCTTCTCGCCACTGTCGCATACCCTGATCCATCACGGGCATGATCTGTCCCATCATTTTGTTAATATTCTTTTGGTATCCTTCTTTATCAAAGGCAGGATCATTTCTAAGGCAATCGCCTAATAATTTTCCAAGTTTCTTTCCTTTTTCAAAGACGCTTTGATTTTCAACATCAAAACAATTGGAATCGGATACGATCCCATTTTCACCTACCTGCATAGGGGCGGCAGAATTGCCACAGATATCTCCCTTACCACAGGTAAAGCAGGGAACAGTGCCATTAATAACGAGCTGATCGAGTAGGATGAATTTTTCCATGACCATTTCCATCATGATCTGCTGGTTGACTTGTTCAGCGGTATTTTTATTAGCAGATGTTACCACGGTAATGGCAAACTTGCCGCTGTTCAGGCTATTGATATGCCGCATTGACCATAATCTTTCAAGCAGCGCTTTTGAAAAAGCATCAATCATGCCATAGGGTGTGTACACGCCGAAAATAACGACCTCTGCCCCTAAAATAAGATTGCTTATTTCCTCAAAATCATCTTTCTGAACACATCGATTGGTTGTAACACAGGCTTTACAAGCCAAACACGGGCGGACAACCCAATCACTTAGTTTAATAAAATCATATTCAAAACCGGTTTGATCGGCAATGGTTTTAAGCATTCGATCAGTGTTGCTATTCTTAATCGGTGATCCACTGATACATAGTATCTTTTTCATATTAACCTCCAGAGTTATAGTTTGAACGCACATTATAACAGAGATATTTTTAAATACCTATACTTCTGGGTAATATTCTACTTTTTCAGTGTCAAGATCATATCTGGAGCCGGTTAAATTGACGGCTTATATCAGAGCGTCCACTTTTATCGGGGTAAAAATAAGCTGCTTATCTTTGACTGTAGCTGTGCCAGTGAGACGATAACCTTCAGGACCGTCATTCATTGTGGCTCCTACAACCCATGCGTTTATGTTAGTCTCCAAATTCTTCTGTGTTGTTTCCATTTTGTAAATTCCAAAGACCACTGCATCACCGATAACTTCACCTTTGCCTGCAATAATTGGGTGGGGAGTGCCATCTGCACCCAGTGTGACAAGAGAGAGGAATGCTGAGCCCTCAATAACTGCTTTTATTTCCTTACTAATAACCATTTCGCCATCTCCTTAATATTTTTTTTAGATAGTCATATACTTTGGTTTTACTACCTGGTATAATAATACTACGGAATATTTGATATTTCAAGTACGCAGAATATTATGAGTAGGTGAGAAAAAAATGACTTTAATTGACGATCAAAATAATAGCCCTTGTAAAGACAATTGTCCGTGCATGGACTATTGTCCATTAGGAAGTGCGTTAAGTCTAATTGGCGGAAAATGGAAGATACCCATTTTATGTGCTCTTTTTCAGGACGGAACAACGAGATTTAATGAGCTGAAACGCAAGATCAGAGGGATAACAAATACTATGTTGGCAAGTTCATTAAAAGAGCTGGAAGAAGAGGGGCTTATATCCCGGGAACAATTTATGGAAATGCCATTGCGGGTCGAATATTCTTTGACTGACGATTGTCGTGATTTGATGCCGATTCTTAATCAACTCGCACATTGGGGAGCTCAAGTACAGATAACAAAATAACCATAAGTGCATTGAAAAAATGGTTACTACGATTCCAGATAAAGAAATCTCATTTTCTTGTATTTTTGAAAATGAGATTTCTTATCTTGGTGGGTGTATTTTATTTTTTGTATAAAGACATGATTTGTGCTTTGAAATGATCAAGTGAAGTTTCATATGGTTCAATCGGTACTTGTGTATACTCAAAAAAGTCAAATTGATCTTCATCCGAAACTTCACCAATTCCAGTATCCACAAAGACTACTCTTTCATATGACCCAAAATTCTGGCGGGCATCGCAGGCATCCCATTTCAACCCATCAACAAAAATATTTCGCCAATTCTCAAGCCATCCGCATGAAACGTAAAAACTGTTACACTCTGAATCCAGCTCTTTCATCTTATCACCAAGTAGAAGATCCGTGCAGTTTGCTTTTGGGGCTATTTTTGCCTCATATTTTTTCGCGATTTCCATCATCTTAGGATGGCAGCTCGTACCAATTAACAATCCGATTTTATCATTTCTGCTTTGAGCTTCATTTAGTTTCTCAATCAATGCTGCTTCTAATAGCTTATCATCAATATGCAAGGCTGGATCAATAAAAATGACCTCATCTTGTATTCCCAATTCTTTCATGGCACACTTTATTTCTTCTGCCAGAATGGCACATGCAACAAAAACCATTTTATCCCTTCTTTCATAATAGTTATTTTGTAAAAGTTCCTTTTTGGAAATTTAATACCGCAGTCATCAATCCTTTCGTTTAAATTTGGTAGTAATACATTTTTAATACCTGATACAATGATACTACCGATAAACTAACTTGACAAGTACGCAGATAATTGTTATTAGATAAGAAAAGAATGACTTCACAAAATGTATAAATTAGTCATGACATCTGGAAAAAGCAAAAAGACCATCTTAGCTCCTAAAGGAACCAGATATGACGATGCAAATGATTACTCGATCGTTGTAAAAGCAACCTATGAGAATACATCACTCTTATTAACAGGAGATGCAGAAGCGGTCTCAGAAAGGCAGATAGTATCAAACGGTTCAGATTTAACGGTAACTGTCCTAAAAGTCGGGTATCATGGCAGTCGAGCATCCACAGGTGACAGATTCCAGGATAAGGTCAATCATAAGGTTGTTGTTATAAGCGTGCAAAGGGAATAACTATGGTCATACGACACAGAAAGTGATGAATAGACTTCAAGCCAGAGGTATACTGGTTTACAGAACCTATGTGAATAGAACCATTGTCGCTACCAGCAATGGAAATGAGGTGACATTCAATACTGATCCTGGGAGTCACAATGGTATGTCCTCTGAGCCCGCCGAAGTGCAACATCTCAATCTGTATCAGTGCCAGAGCTAGTTCCGGTTGCTGCACTCAGTGAAGATCAAAGTGTAACGGTCTATGCCACGAGTACTGAAACTAAATATCAGCTACCACAGAGAGAGGGTCTATTTATGAAGGTCGGATTAATCAGATGTATGCAGACGGAAGATATGTGCCCGGCAACAACGTGTTTTAAAGTAATTAATACTAAGAAGCTGGCTTTTGAAGGAATTGAGGAAGATAACGAAGTTGCCAGAATGAATACCTGTGGTGGATGCCCAGGGAAAACGCCGTTACAAGAGCTGCTGAAATGATTAAAAGAGGTGCGGACACGATTGTTATTGCTTCATGTATCACAAAGGGCAATCCCATTAGGTTTCCGTGTCCGAATGCAGAACAGATGATAGCTGCAATAGAAAAGAAGGCTGGAGGATCAATTAGAATCATTGATTATACACATTAATTTTAATGAATAAAACCAAGGAAAGAATTAAAGGCCACTGAAAAAGTGGTCTTTTTCTAGGTGTGAGCATAGGCGTAATCGAACGGGTGAAAGTTCCGAACATGGGTCAAGTGCATAACCATGGGCAAGGGTGTTCCCGCCGACGAGGAATCTGAATTATCCCAATAATCTCTAGAAAATATCGGAATTTTCTTATATATAAAAAAGTTTCTCGGATAATAAGTACGGTTTTATTGGCTAATTTATTTTGAAATTAATTCAAGAAAAGGCAGTGATGGGCAGTGTAAACTAATTGTATCCTTTTTATTGACTTGCCGGAAAATCGATGTATAATGCAATTAAGGGACAAATTGTGGTTTGTCGCCATTTATCCATTAAGATTAAATCCCACTATATCAGTTTTGAGAGTTTACACAAAACTTGAAACATTCCCAATTCGTAAGCAAACGATTTATTACTATTGCTTAATTCTTGGTGGTATACCATTGAAAATGACGATTTTGTGCAGTTAGTTTTTGAATTGTAGGGAATTGCAGATAAAATAACTTATCGATATGATTTCCTAACAAAAACTTCACAATACGGTAAGAAACATGGGAATTACACATACTATGTTATTTATTTACTGTATCCCGATTAAGTATAATGTGCATACTTTTCCAGGCGCGATATTAAAATTACTCAGATAAATATCTCTGATTTGGAAATTCAATTATTATCAAGAGTAAATGTGCTGGAATAAGCTAAGTGATAAAAAGTTTAAAAATCGATAATGCTATAATGCACAATTTATGCACATCAGGAATAAATTAAACTAAATTTAGAATTGATTATAATTAATATAATGGCTGGAAAGCCCTTTAAAATGGCGGTTTCTAAAATTACAATAGCTTTTAAGATACTAAAATAAAACCATGTAATCCAATTCGTAATCAGTAGGTCGGCGGTTCGATTCCGCCCGCTAGCTCCAGTAAAAAATAATATTTAGTTAAAAGAATGGCTTTAATTAGCGGTTCTTTTTTTTATTTTTTGATTTTAGTCTCCACCTAAAGTATGACCGACTGTGAAAAGTTAAAAAACTCTGGCTATTTCTGGCTATTTTCCCCCTGTTTTTGTCGCATTTGCGTCCTGCTTTTTGTCGCAGTTTTTTACGACTGTCTTTTGCAAGTAAGTACTTTTTGCCCTTTGATAATTAATGGATTACTAATTGTAGAAATACTGCGGTTAAATAAAATATGTGTATTGAAATAATAAATGTTTGCACTTCAAATTCTTGAATTAGTGTATTGTAAAATTTTCATACAGGGGTATAATTATTAAAAAAACTATGTTAGAGGTGTGTAATGTCCCAAGATAAGAACAATGAAGTATATAATTATGATAAAATTTTCCAAAAGTATTCAAAAATTTTTAGAAATCCAAAATATGAAGTTTATGATTTAGAAAAATTTATTTTTTTAATTGAAATAAAAGTTGTACATAGTGAAGAGTTAAAACCCAAAATATTTGATCCATTAGAAACTGTCTTGAACATAGTGATGGTTTTTATTATTGCATCTACAGTTTTACTATTATGTAGTCAAGACGCATTTTTTTGTGTTTTAGTGCTGGCTGTGTTTACTTATATCGCTTTATTTTTTATGGTAAATATTTTAAGAACTAAGTCAATTAATCAAATGACAGAATATTCAAATACTAAAAAAAAGTACTTAATCATAAAGAAATGCATTGAAAATGAAATTGTGAGACGCAAAGACAATGATATGAAAAATTCTTAGTAAGTTAAAAAGATACCTTATAGGTTATCTTTTTTTATACAACAAAAAAATGAATAAGTTGACGTCGTATTGACCTGATCTCCAAAAACTGAAGCAATATAAATTTTAGTCACTTTTTATAAAACATTCCATTGATGCACTATCAGATTGGAATACTCATTCCGGCAATGATTTTTGGCATTTCTGAGTTTTTTCCGTTTCTCAAGTGAGGAATTACGCTTTTCCAGCTGGCCATTTATATGGATGTTTCCAGAATTAATAATTGGTATTTCACAGGTAGAAAGAATAAGTAAAAAATTTCGATAAAACTGTACGTATGAACTTCGAAATGATAGAATGGAAGTGTGCTAGTACGGAGGTGTGTTATGGGACAGAAAGATCAAATTATGGATTTAGTTAGACTTAAAAATGGCCAGATTGAGACAAAAGATGTGGTTGATCAAGGGCTGCGCAAAGAGGTATTGTCGGAGCTAGTTGAGGAAGGGGCATTGATTCGGGTAAAGCGAGGTGTTTATATGCTGCCGGAAGGAACAGTGGATGAGTTACAGATCATTCAACTCAAAATTCCGAATGGGATATTCTCTTTTGGAACCGCCCTTTATTTTAATGGTTTATCCAATCGAGTCCCGGAAATTTATCATATCAGCGTACCCCATGGTAGAAATATGACGCGTATCAAAAGGGAAAACTCAAATATTGTTTTACATTATCCTAAACAAGAATATTTTGAACTCGGAAAAAAAACGGCTCAAACTACCTTTGGTGCATTCATTTTCATATATGATGCCGAACGCTGCATTCTGGATTTGATAAAATATCGCAAAAAAATGGACATGCAGTTATTTAATGATGCATTGAAGCTATATTTTGAAAGTGAGGAAAAGAACTTGTTAAGGTTGAGCATTTATGCCCAAAAATTGGGTATGGAAAATGCTTTGAGGGTATATACGGAGGTGTTATTATGAAATCGCCGGAGCAATTAAAAGGGGCCATTCGAAAGATGGCGAAAGAAAAAGAAATTGGCGCTGGTTCTTTACTTCAGATGTTTCTGTTTGAGCGGATTCTTGAGCGACTGGCGAAGTCAAAATATCGTGATGCATTTATTTTAAAAGGTGGTCTTCTGATCGCATCAATGATTGGTGTAAATCAGCGAACAACAATGGATATGGACGCCACAATTCGAGGTTTGCCAGTTAATGAGGAATTGCTGACAAATATTTTAGCAGAAATTTTAAGGTTAGAATCCGATGATGAAATCGTATTTTCCCTCCATGGACTTAAATCGATTCGTGAAAAAAGTCAGTATGAGGATTATTGTGCAACAATCTTTGCGGATTATGGAAAAATTCACGCTGTTCTTAAAGTCGATATTACAACAGGTGACGCAATCACTCCCAGGGAAGTCGCCTATTCATATCCGTATTTATTAGGTGACGGGGAAGCATCAATTATGGCTTATCCGGTTGAAACGATTTTGGCAGAAAAATACGAGACCATCTTGAAACGTAATATCTTGAACACTCGAGCAAGAGACCTGTATGACTTGTATATGCTTTATCATCTTTATCATTCGAGAATAGAAGCAAAAACGCTGGCATTGGCGATTGAAAACACGGCAAAAATACGGAATTCTCTTGAGGAGATTCGTTCATATGAATCAATTTATGAACTGATTAAGACAAACTTGGCACAACAGTCTCTTTGGGAAAATTATCAAAAGGAGAATGAGTTTGCCAGAAGCGTAAAGTTTGAGGATACTCTTGATTGTGTGATGAAAATAGGGCGGAGCATCAAGATCAGCGGTTAATGCGTTTTATAGTCAAATGAATTGCAATGATAGCAACAGGTATTGCCTTATCAATGGCAGCAGGAGAAATTGAGCGTGTATTAACAAAGTAATAAGGGGAGAAAAGATGGAGAAATCAGTTATATTTGGTGTGCTTTTAACAATTTATACCGTATGGCTTATTGTGGATTTAGTAAGAAGTAGAGGGAAAAGCTTATCTAAGATTATGAGACGAGCAGCTATTTTTTTCGCAGTCGCAGGATGGTTTTTGTACTTGCTATCTATTGGAGCCCCTGTTGTAGGCGCTTATAATAATAGTGCATTTAAAATTTTTATCAGCCTAGGTTTTCTTGTTATAATGGGTTTATTTGTAGCCCCACATACAAATTTAAAAAAGGGGACGCCTGAGTATGAATTGGTAAAAGGAGCATTGCTTTTGGTAGTTGCTACAATCTTAATAGGAGTAATTGGATATAACTTTTGGTTTTGAGATTTATCCAATAAATGAATATTGATCTGCAGTAACTAAGTTGCTGCGGATCTTATTTTTATTAGTCGTATTAATTTACAGAGTATTAATTCAGATCGAATTATGGGTGAAGTATTATTAACAATTGCATCATATAAGGGGAACTATACCGGAGCTGTTGAGAAGGCGAACATGCGTGACGGGCGCAGCCGACTGTGGCCCAGATCAGAAATAAAATTTAGTTAGTATATGGTCGTCGAAATGGCTTAACTGTGAGATTACAATGAGTAGAATCAAATAGAATTTAGTAGAATATTGACAAACATTTGAGAAAAGAGATAAAATGTGTCTTAAAAATGTCGTAAAAGGCCAAAAAATGGCCTTAATATGCCATTTACCTACTGTTTCGTAATCAGTAGGTCGGGGGTTCGATTCCCCCCGCTAGCTCCAGTAAATTTTGATTTTAGTTTCCACTCAAAAGTATGACCGACTGTGAAAAGTTGAAAAACTCTGGCTATTTCTGGCTATTTTACCCCTATTGTTTGTCGTACTTTTTTCTCCCTGACTCGATATAATCAGATGATTATTTGCGAGCTTCAAAATATCGAAAAAAGTATTCGCAAAATCTTTGGGCACTCAAAGAAAGGGGTGTATTTTTTTTTGTTAAGATATGGATTTGCGGTATGTTTGGACATCGATATTGTTGCACAATAATATCTTCTGAAATAGGGAGTGCTTTATTCATTCCGAGGATAAAAGGACTGACTCCTAGACCAGATTGAACACATTGCATGGTTACATTAATGTCAGTAGAACAAACGACTATGTTTGGAACAAAATTAGCTTCGGCACAATCTTTAACCACGGTATAATAATTGGTGGAGCCACATAAGACAAGTTTGGTATCTCGGAAGTCTTCAACAGTAATGAAGCTTTTTTTTGCAAGAACATGTTTTTTGGGGACATAGACAATAGAATTAAGGGTATAGAATGGAGAAACATTAAATTGTTCACTATCAACCGATTTTACAGCAAAAAAAACATCAGCAGTACCATCAGAAAGCTGAGCTTGACAAATAGTCTCACGATGTTCACCAAAACTGAGATCAACATTGGGATATTCTTCAATAAAACGTAAAAATGGCGATAACGTTAAAAGGGGAAGACAACCAAGCTCTAATACAACGTTTACAGTGCCATGGATTAAGCTATTATTCAAGTTTATGGAGTCGGTTACCTTTTGATATTCGCTTAAAATATTTTCTGCATGTTCCCAAAGTAGTTTTCCCTCAACCGTAGGAGTAACACCGCGATTGCTACGTCTAAATAGTTTTACACCAAGTTCACTCTCCATTCGTTTGATCATTCGACTCAATCCTTGCTGAGAAATATATAAGTTCTCAGCTGCAACAGAAACGTTATTGTCCTTACATAGTCGCACAAAGAATTCAAGGCTTTTGATATCCAAAATTAAGCTCCTATTCAAAAAAGTAGTAGGGGAAAAGTAGTATTGACTTATTCAAAATGAAACGTAAATTAATATATGATTAGAATGTCAATAAAACCCGTTTTAAGTAGCTATAATCATATTAATCCCGCCCCAGTGAGGCTGTTTGGAAGAAAATAATGTTTGTTTGCCCGAAGTTTAATTTTTGCAACAAAGCAACTGCTCCTTTGAGCATTCACTTTGCATTAATGGCTCCTACAGACGCAACAGTTCTTTTAAAATCAACGAGCCAACCACTGCATTTACCGGATTATTGGGTCGAGATTCTTTGGTTTCACTGCACAACACCGAAAACCGTTCCTCGTTGATCGCCGGGAAAATAAGTTCTGAAAAGCCGTTTACCTAGGTACTCAAAGCAAATTTTTTGTCCGTTTATCCACATATAAAAAGCGATCATCCAATGTGAGTTGTTGTTCTTAAATGTCATCGATCTATAGACTCTACTGCTTTTGATTCTGTATCAAGAGAATTATCAATGGGGTGAAAAATATTTTTGACACCCTAATCATACATTCTAAAATAATCATAGCGAAATATAAAATGTCCTTATATTCCAAGAAGCAAAGGATTTTATAGTTTTATCTTATCAAATTGAGAACAGGCTGTCAATTTTGATATTTTTTTTACAATCTTTGAAATTGATTGTAATGGGTTACAATTAACTGTTGTTGTACTCGTTTTTCATAAGGTGCTATACTGAAATTGTGGAAAGATTAAGGGAAAAACTGATATACCTAAGCTAACTTAATTTGAAGATGTTCCACATTAGGATTTGTTAAAAGGTCGAGAGGTTATTTTACACTCTGGCTAATTTAAAATAAAAGGAGAAAAAGATGTTAGTATTAAACGGTAAAGAAATTAACAGAGATTCCTTAGCAAAAATGATTGATGGTTCATTACTTAATCCATTTGCAACAACCCAGGAGATTGATGAATTAGTAAAGACTTCCTTGGATTATAACACAAATTCTGTTTGTGTAAATCCAAACTATCTTGAAAGAGTTGCAAAACAATTAAAAGGTACCGATGTTAAGGCGTGTGTTGTTATTGACTACCCCTTTGGAACCGGATCAATTGAGGACAAAGTAAACCAGACAAAAGTGGCCATTGAGCATGGTGTAGAAATTGTTGATTTTGTGATTGATTACGGTCATTTGAAAAGTGGCAATAAGGATCATTTATTAGAAGAAGTTAAAGCTTGTGTTGCGGCAGCAAATGGTCTTGAAACAAGATTTATCATTGAAGTATGCTATTTAACGCCTGAAGAAATAGTAGCCGCTTGCGAGTGTGTTATTGAAGGTGGCGGGGATTTTGTAAAAACTTCAACAGGTCGATTTGGCGGCCCTGATATGGAAATCATAGACCTCCTAGTAAAAACCTGTAAAGGTCGCTGTAAATTAAAAGTTGCTGGAACAGGTCAGTTCTGGACTACGAATATTGCATTAATGTGTATTGCAGCCGGTGTAGATATTATTGGCACACGTTCGGCTAAAAAAATTGTTGATGAGTCGGGTATTTTTGAAAGATTTGCTAAAAACATCGAAATTAAATAATCATCTAGGTGGTTAAGAAATGCAATTTCTCAATTTGAAATGACAGTGACAGAAATTTCTGACTTCGATATCTACGATATTGTCACTGCAATTGCTTTTAAAGCTCCTATTGGATGAAAAGGAACTGTTTTTTATCTTGGCTGGCTGGTGTAAATTGCCCCAATTATAATGATGAAGCTCGTGGTGCGTTGGTAGGAATGACGTTAGGCACAACAAAAGCTAAGATTTTAAGAGCTGCCATGAAAGAAATCTGTTTTGAAATGAAAGAAATGCTAGTGGATTTAAAAGATGCTAGTTTTACAGAATTTAAAATACTTCGTATCACTGGTCGAGCAGCGTAATCAAAGCTATGAAATCAAATGCAGGCTGATACTTAAGGTTGCAGAGTGGAAACAGCGGATGCACCAGAAGCGACAGCACATGGTGTAGCGAAAATTGGAGCGGTTGGCGCTGCGTATTCAGTAATCTTGATTAAGAAGAACATATGGTAGATGTGAAGGATATCTATGAACCAATTCCAGAAAATGTAGCACGGTATAATGAAGTGTACAAAATGCTTATAGCTTGCGATAAGGGATTAGGTGAAAGTGGATTTCCGGACATTTGCGAATTCCAAAATAAATAAAATTTGAAGCATTAATATTTAGGGGGAACTAATCCCCCTTAAATATTATTTTGAAAACGATAGAATGTGAAAACATAATATGTGTTTTTAGGATAGAAACAAGGAGGAGCTATGGAATTTTCGTTTTTTACAGCAAGTAAGATCGTTTTAAAACAAGGTGTGATCAAGGAATTAGATCAATATGTATGTAATCTAGGGACTAATTTTTTAATTGTGGTGGATAGTTTTTTTGCTAATTCGTCTATTCTAGAAAGTATTAAGAAGCAGCTTGAAAGTAATAGTAAAAAAATTGTTTTTTATAGTCAGATTCAGGGAGAACCTACAGTAGAACAAGTCGATGAAGTCACGGAAATAGCAATAAAAAATAGTTGTGATTGTGTTATCTCTATTGGTGGTGGAAGTTGTATTGATGTTGGTAAAGCAGTTGCAGCACTCATTACGAATGGTACACCAGCACTTGATTATATGGAGGTTGTAGGAAAAGGTAAAAAAATTATAGAGATGCCAGTTCCATTTGTGGCTTGTCCAACAACAGCCGGTACTGGTAGTGAAGCAACTAAAAACGCTGTTTTAGGCTCACGTGTTTTAAACTTTAAGCGTTCAATGCGTTCTGATACGATGATTGCTAATGTTGCACTTCTTGATCCAGAATTAACGAGAGAATGCCCTAAGAGCGTGACAGCATTTTCAGGAATTGATGCTTTAACGCATTTAATTGAAGCCTATACAACATGGAGAGCAACACCGATAAGTGATGGTTTAGCGTTAAGTGGGATTGCACTTGGTGGAAAATATTTACAAAGAGCTTATGACGATGGTAACGACATGGAAGCACGGGAGGGGATGTGTGCTGCATCACTTCTGGGTGGAATGGCATTCGCAAATTCAGGATTAGGGGCAGTCCATGGCATCGCAATGGCCGTTGGCATTGCCTATCATGTTCCCCACGGAGAATCTTGTGGAATTATGCTTCCTCACATTATGAAAATTAACGCCGATGTTGCTCAAGAACGGATGGATATTATTGGTGAAACACTAACAGGAAAGCGTTATAATAAGCCAGGTGATGGAGCTAAAGCGGCAGTTGAATTTATTTTTGAACTTAATAAGTATATGGGAATAAAGCCCAACTATAAGCATCTGAATATAGATCCAGAAGACATTCCAACATTGGCAAAAGCTAGCTTTGGAACGAGTATGTCTAGTAACCCAAAACAGTTATCTATTGAAGAATGGATATCATTTTTTGAGACGGTGATGTAAGTATATTGTAAATGATTTTGGATTGTATTTGGTATCAAGCATGGGTTAAGGAGTTTGTATGATTAAGATTATTGTGTCAGATCTTGATGGGACATTATTAAACAGCAAAAAAGAATTACCTAAACGATTTCCAGAGCTAATTAAAGCGTTAAATTGCGAAGGAATAAGATTTGTTCCAGCAAGTGGAAGAGCAGTGCATACCCTTAAAGTTCAATTTTCCGAATATTTTCATGAGATTGGATTGATTTGTGAAAATGGGAATGTGGTTTTAGATTGTGGTGAGATGATCTACCATGTGTCCATTGAAAAAAAAGAGCTTCAAGAATTGCTTGGGCGGATTGCAAAAGTTGATGAATTACGTCCAGCACTATGCGGTATCCATGCAACTTATATAATGGATCGATTACCTGCTTTTGAAGCACAGGTGAGACGCTTTTTTTATAATACAGTAATCGTAGAAAATTTTGAGGAAGTGATTGAGCAGGAAGAAATCTGTAAGATATCAAGTGTTGATGGGATTAACCCTTTGACAAATGCTTGTCGAAAACTTCTTGCGATCACCGATCATTATGATCTTATTCCTTCAGGGGAAAACTGGATTGACATTGTTAAAAAAGGTGAAAACAAAGGAAAAGCTTTGCAGATTTTGATGGCAAAAATTGGGGCAAAACCTGAAGAGACAATGGCATTTGGTGACTTTCTCAACGATCTGACCCTAATGGAAGTTTGTGAACATACTTTTGCGATGAAAAATGCTCATCCAGATTTAAAAGCAGTTGCCAAAAATATCACACAAAAATCAAATGAAGAAGAGGGGGTAATTGATACAATTATTGAGGTGCTTAACTTAAAGTTATAAATATCAAAAAAAACACTATTTTTGATAAATTGAGAACCCGACAGGGTTCAAAGGAAAATACGACCGGCGCGAGCAAAGTCTGCAATGATATAGGCGTCCATGGGATCGGTCTTATCCATATTGACAAATATTTTCGATAGTTGGCGATCGTCCTGGGATTGAGACAGTAGACAAGCAGTTTGAACGCAAAAATGCATTTCGTTTGAAGATAAAAAAATAGCAATGTGAGTATAGAGTTTGTTGAAACAGGGCGTAAAGTAGTAATTCCGCCATTACCCTTTATCGCAATGTCTGCAACATCCGAAATTGGTGCTGAAACGATTTTATTAAGGAACTCAATGCTCATATTGGAATCGCTACAGATATCAAATAATTGGGTGTTACCGAGGAACTGCAATTACAAGGGTAAGGAATGTTTTGGTAGCAGCATGAGCGAAAACCCAATACAGTTAAGTGACGAAGATTGGGGGAATCTTTTTAAACATTCAGTGTAAACGGTTGCATATTCAATTAAGTGATGTAATTTATCAACCAATCCCAGGAAAGATGGAGACAATAATCATAACTATAAAAATATTACTTTTTGTTCGGTGTATATTAAAATGGTCAGAAACCATTAAATATAAGTTTAGTCACACGAGGAGTGAATACTATGAGTGAACTGAAAGACATGAAAATTATGATTTTCCCCAGTAAGTATATTCAAGGGGACGGTGCAATGAACTTGCTTCCAGAAGTGATGGAAAAGTTCGGGGACAAACCATTTATAGTCGCGACAAAATCAATGGTTGAAACATCAAAAAAGTTAATGGGCAACACAGGAAAAGTTGAACAGTTTGGAGGGGAGTGTAGCCGAAGCGAGATTGATCGCATCAAAACCATCGCAAAAGATTTTGGTGCCACAGCAATAGCTGCTGTAGGTGGTGGTAAGCCAATTGATGCAAGTAAAGTTATTGCGGATGAAATGAACATTCCCTTAGTCAGTTGTGCTACGATCGCAGCTACTGATGCACCTACTTCAGGCTGTGCAGTTATATACACTGAAGAAGGTGTGTACGTAGAAGTCCTCTATCAGAAACGCAATCCCGATGTAGTGTTGATGGATACCGACATCGTACTTAAAGCACCAACACGATTCCTAATTTCAGGCATGGGCGATGCCTTGGCCACATTTTTCGAAGCGAATTCATGCGAACATACCGGGTCCTTGAGTGAAGCCTTTGCATTACGTACCAAAACCACTATGGCTCTTACAAAACTTTGTTTGGACATACTTCTCGATTATGGTCGTCAGGCAGTGAAAGATGCACAAAATGGTATCAAATCTGAAGCAGTTGAAGCCATTATTGAGGCTAATTCTTTGCTTTCTGGCATTGGATTTGAAAGTGGCGGTCTTGGGTCGGCACACTCCGTTCACAATGGTTTAACGGTGCTGCCAGCGACACATCACCTGTATCACGGTGAAAAAGTAGCCTTTGGAACGCTTACAGGCCTTCATTTGTACGACGATCTTGGAATCATTGATGAAATTTATGATTTTTGCATCGACGTAGGTCTTCCCGTCACATTTGAAGATCTTCGCATTCCAAATGTAACCGACGAGGAACTCAAAGAGGTTGCGGAAAGTAGTTATTTATATAACTTCATGTCCCACGAACCGGTTGAACTTTCAGTTGAGAAAGTTATTGAAGCATTAAAGAAAACGGACAAAATCGGTCGCGAAAAAAAGGCAGCCAAAGGAATGTAATTAACCAAATTGTTTCAGAATATCGTTAAAAACCTCCGCACATAACTATTAACATAAAAAAAACGCGTTCTCAAATTGAAAGGAGCACGAAATGAGTAAGTATATTGCAGGTATCGATGGGGGTACCATGGGTGTTCGTTGTGTTATCGTAGATTTTAAAGGAAATGAAGTAAGCAGTGCGTATTTTGAGACTCCGACAACGTATCCAAAACCCGGATGGGTTGAGCAAAATGCAGAAGATTTTATGGATCTGGCACTTAAATCAACTGAAGCGGCTATTTCTAAAGCTGACATCAAGGGCGAAGACATTGCGTGTGTAAGTTTTACAAACATGCGTTCAACCTTTGTACCTGTCGATAAGGAAGGAAACTTCCTACATCCAATTTTTATATGGCAGGATCTAAGAGGCGTTGAAATGTTCCCTTGGATGGAAGAGCGCATGGCCAGATATGACATGGACTGGGCTGATCTCTATAAAATCACCGGATTCCCAAAAGGAGCTGTATGGCCATCGTCTAAAGTATATTGGTATAAAAAACATTTCCCTGAACTCTATGAAAAAACTCATAAGATGGTAACTCCCCAAGCACTTCTTATTAAAGCTTTAGGTGCCGACGGCTGGTATGATGATGATACTGACGCTGGATGGTGGCAGATTTGTGATGCCGATACATTTGAGTATGTACCAAAATTGGCAGAAGTGTTTGAAGTTGATATAGAAAAGTACCCTAAGAATTACAAACCGACCACCAAAGTTGGCGAAGTAACACCTGAAGTTGCAGAAAAAACCGGACTAAAGGTTGGTACTCCCTTAATTATGGGCAGTGGAGATCAGCAATGCGGCGCTATCGGGGTTGGTAATGTAGAATCTGGGCTTGCGTCTATCTGTCTTGGTACAGCTGGCCTGGTTATTGGTTACTCTGAGGTACCAGTACGTCATCCAACGGCAGCCTGCCACGTTCTGGGACATCCCGGAACGGGAAACTGGACAATGGAAGGTCATGCAAGTGCTGCGGCCAGTGCATTTAGATGGGTCAAGAACACGTTCAGCGATGCAGAAATTCAAGAGGCTTTAAGCAAGAATGTAGATGTCTACGAGATACTCACAGCAGAAGCAGCGGATTCTCCTCCTGGAGCTAAAGGTGCAATATTTATGCCTTGGCTGGCAGGCGAAGCCTGTCCTTATTATGATGATAATGCAAGGGCGGCATTTATTGGCATGACATTGGCGCACACGAAAGCTGACCTGTATCGCGCAGCCATGGAAGGTATTTGCTTTGAAATGAAACAAATGCTCGAAGCACTCAAAGCTGCCAACTTCAAAGAATTTAAACTCCTGCGCGTCACCGGCGGGGCTGCACGCTCTGATCTTTGGAATCAAATCCAGGCAGACATTTATGGCAGTCCTGTAGAAACTGTGAAGGTAAGTGAAGCTACTGCTCTTGGAGCGTGTATGTTGGGTGCTGTCGGTGTCGGTATCTATAAGGATATTCACGAAGCCGCTGCCAATATGGTACAAGTCGATAAACGTTTTGAACCCATACCCGAAAATGTTGAAACCTACAAAGAAGTCTTTAAAATATTTGAATTAGGATTTAACGCATTGAGGAAAGAAACATTCCCGGCAATTGTTACATTCCAGAATAAGTAGTAGCGATAAAAAAGCATGAAAATGTTATGAGTGATTTTCTTCTCTCAAAAGCAAAGTTAAACATGGGAGGGCATTTGCCCTCCTTATTAAATATAGAGTTTCCTCGAAAACTCTAGAGATATGACTTACCAGCGGTTTGAGTGATTGCTGGTTTTTTCTTTTCAGCCAGATTTTTTGGTGCTCAATATATGATTAGGGTGTCAAAAGTATTTTTCGCCCCATTAATGGTTGAGGTGTCAAAACTCAAAATGAGCAATTTGGCATACAATATATTTATTTTATAACGCAGTTCTTTTCGACATATTGTATGTAAATCCGGCCAAAATTACTTTTGACACTCTAACAAATCATATATTTTAAAATAATCATCGCGAAATATAAATGTCTATATATTGCAAGAAGCAAAGAATTTTATCTTTCTATCTTATCAAATTGAGACCAGTCTGTCATTTTTTGATATTATTTTACAATCTTTAAAACTGATTGTAATGGGTTACAATTGACTGTTGTTGTACTCGGTTTTAATAAGGTGCTATACTGAAATTGTGGAAAGGTTAAGGGAAAATATTATTTACCTAAGCTGCTTAAATGGATCGGTTACCTGCTTTTGAAGCATAGGTTAGACGCTTTTTTTATAATAAAGTAATCGTAGAAAATTTTGAGGAAGTGATTGAGCAGGAAAAAATCTGTAAGATATTAAGTATTGATGGGATTAGCCCGTTGACAAATGCTTGCCCGAAATCGAAGCAATATGGTCTTAAATAATGGTAATTGCGCTGATATTCGAACATCTTTTAGCCAATGGTGTTGCTGTTAACCTATCCTGGAAAGAAGATCTTGAACAAATGAACATTGTAATAAAAATCGGGATGTGGTATTGAGGTTGATCAACTAATAGTCAGGATCCTACCCTTTTTTTCCGCACAATAGTAGATAAAATAAATTGACAAAATGTTAAACCATGCTACACTGCATGTAAGTACTGGTCATGACTAATGCTTACATGCAGTGAGTTATTAGACTAGGACATTAAAAAATTCATTTCAAAGAGAAGTTGTCTCGGCTATTACAGGCATTAGGTAATTGCGAATAGCAGCATACAAAAGATTGCTTATGTCGGTCGGACGGTTCTATGAACTATTTGCGTATTCATTACAAAAATATTTGTTGTTTTTTGGGTTTCGTATTATTTATACATAAATATTTAAGGAGAGTTCAATGCAATCAAAAACCATCGAAAGAAAAGCATTTGATATTCGGAAACACATTGTTCATACGGTAATTAATAATGGTGATGGTCATGCTGGGCCATCATTGTCTTGCACAGATATCCTGGCGACCTTGTATTTTGATATTATGGATGTCAAAGTTGATGAACCCAATTGGTCCTGCCGTGATCGGTTTATTCTCAGTGCGGGTCACAAATGTCTGGCACTTTATGGAACACTCATTGAAAAGGGATTTGAAAAAGCTGATGTATTGGAAACATACAATAAGTTAGGATCAAAAGTACCAGGTCATCCAGACATGAAGAAATTCAATGGCGTTGATTTTAGTTCCGGTGCGTTGGGACACGGTTTGCCAATTGGCGCGGGGATGGCTCTTAATGCAAAAATTAAAGGCGAAAAGCATCGTGTTTTTGTTCTGATGGGGGATGGCGAACAGGGAGAGGGATCCAATTGGGAAACGGCAATGTTTGCAAGTCATCACGGCCTGGATAACCTAATTGGCATCATTGATCGAAACGGTCTTCAAATTAATGGTACTACTCGCGAGGTATTAGACACCCACGATTTGAGAGAAAAATATGCTGCCTTTGGATGGTCAGTTAAAGTTGTCGATGGACATAATATTGAGGAGCTTCTAAATACGTTCCAATCGATACCTTTTCATAAAGGGAAACCGAGTCTGGTGATTGCTAATACAATCAAAAGCAAAGGGATGCCTTTTGCCGAAGGAAATGTTAAGTATCACCACTGGAATCCTGGTAAAGAATCGCAGGAATCAAAAGATGCACTGGACGCACTTGAACGATATGCAAATGATAAAGGATGGATAAAATGACAGTTAAACAGCGAAATCCACGGGATGTATTTGGGGAAGTATTGTTAGAACTGGGTAGAGAGAATGAAAGTATTGTGGCTGTGTCTTGTGATTCTGGAGCAGGTTCGGGTATGGATCCCTTTAAGCAGACGTTGCCAAATCAATACTTAGAGGTCGGTATCAATGAACAGAATGCAATTGGTGTTTGTGCCGGATTAGCTGAAGGTGGTTCTATTCCGGTTGTATCAGCTATTGCACCGTTCATCTCAATGCGTGCTTTTGAGCAGGTGCGTAACGACTTAGGTTATACTAATATGAACGTAAAAGTAATTGGCTCTAGCAGCGGCTTGTCACATTCAGCGCTGGGATCAACACATCAAGCGATTGAAGATTTGTCACTGATGAGAGTCATACCGAACATGGTGGTCTTAAATCCCGGTGATTGTTATGAAGTGGAAATGTCATTGCGGGAAGCAATTAAACACAAGGGGCCAGTTTATATCAGAATGCCGCGTCACCCTATGGCTGAGCCTTTAGAAGTTTCGCAACGCAATTTTAAATTGGGAAAAGGTGAAGTGTTAATGAACACAGGAAATGAGATTGTAATTGCAGTTTCTGGAACATTGACGGTTGATGGTCTAATGACGGGGAAAATCCTGGATGAAATGGGATATAGGGTAAAGGTTCTAAATTTTACAACAGTAAAACCATTGGATACAGAGATTCTTTATGAAGCTTATAATGATGCGAAGTATTTATTTACTTTAGAAGAACACTCAGAAGTCGGCGGTTTTGGCAGTGCCGTACTGGAAGTATTGGGTCCAGTTAAACAGGGAGGTCCGATTCATATTGTAGGTATTGCCGAGGGCTCCATTAATACCGGCCCCTATCGGGAATTATTGGAAGCCTACGGTCTTACCTGGGAAAAGGTCGTAGACCGGATTTTAAATGTGATTCAAAAATGATATAAAATAGATTTAGAGGAGAAAAAAATGAAGATTGTCGGTTGTACCTTGAATACCTTATTAAATGATGATGTCTCTCTGATTGAGGAGCAGAAGAGAGATGTTAATCGTATCCTTGATTTCGATTTGCCATTAGGAGAATATGATTTTTTAAAGAAACATGTAAAAAAAATTGGTGTAACCAAGGAATTCAGTAATGTTATTTCGACATTTAAAACGCCGGAAAAGGAAACTCCTGAAGGATTTCGGGTAGAATATCGGCTGGAATCCAATGATATCCTGAGAGCTGATTTGGTACGAGATATTTCTTATGATAAAAATGGCAAAAAACGACCAACTAATGTGCTTTTTTCAGCTGACTCTGCCAACCCATATGAGTTAAAACCGATCAGTAAAATGATAGCTAATCTGACTTGTAATCCCGGTATTATATACGACTTGTTTATAAACAATCCGAAGGCTAATATTGGCAATCAATTTAAAACCCGAGATGAAGTAATGGAAGAAATCGGGCGGATCTTGGGACCGGGAGCTGACATCAGTGTTGAATTGAATGATCCGTTTGGCAAGTCTGATGCTGAGCTTTTGGAAGAAGCCGAAAAATTCAAGGAAATGCTTTCCGAATATCGTGTGGTTATTAAGGTTCCGCACACCGGACCGGTTACTAATGCAAACGTTTCAGAACTTCTTTCAGGAAATAAAAAACTTGGTAAGTCTTTCGCTGATGTAACAACTGAAGGTGCTTTCCGAGGACATAATCTGGCATTGATGCTCCAAGAACATGGCTTTAGAGTGAACTTTACGTTAATGTTTGAACCATACCAGACGGCGTTAGCATTACAGGCAAAACCATATTTTGTAAACAGCTTCATTCGTCATCGTTTAATGCAATCAGAAAGCATGAACCTGAACTTAAAGCAATATAATGCAACTGGCGATTCGAAATTCATAAAGAATATCCAGGATATGTTTTTAGAAAAAGATTATCTTAATATGGATCAGGCTCAAATGGAATTGATGATGGTTAAGAAAATGGCTGAAGACATGTTAAAATATCGTCATTTTAGTAATGCCGAAGGCTCAGATGGATTAGATAGTGTACGACATAATTTAAGACTTTTTAAAAACACAAATTTGGATGACACAAGACTTATTATCTGTAGTATGGAAGGTGAATTAAATTATCCGGACATTGATAAATTGTTGGTGGAAAAAGAATTTGTAGACCTTGTTCATCGCGTTGTTGTTACGGCAGAGCCAAAGTACCTGGCAAGGTTTACTTCCTGCAATCAGGTAGTATCTTATCAACGTCGATTTATGAATGCCGCCAATGGACAAAAATGATAGAAGTTATAAGAGATGACTTACTTTTCCAATAGATTATGTTATACGCGTCTTAGGTGGTCATGATCCATTAGGATTATGTATGATGTTGTGATAATTTATTTGAAAAGAGGTGATGATTATGAGTTATGTGAATATGGAAGCAATTCTTGGTGATGCAAGAAAGAATCATTATGCAGTTGGGGCGTTTAATATTGTAAATTACCTTACTGCGAAGGATGTTGTTGAAGCGGTGGAGGAACTTGGACAACCGATTATTATTCAAACATCGGAAAAAATGTAAAAGCTTTTGAGATCAAAGAGATGAAGGAGTCACACCGTAGGAATTTATTTCCAATACAGCTGCTTTAGGAATGAAAGTGATCGTATTTGTTGATCATGATGCTCTACAGCCTGATCAAATCGAAATAAATGCTGTGATGGTGGACCCCGTTCTTTATGCTAAGAAAAATGGGATGAAATTAATTCCAGGAATTGAATTTTCATGTGAAATACAGGTCGAAGATGTCCACATTGTTGTGTTTTTGTGAGATTATACCAATCCTAAAATAATCCCAATGTATCAGAAGATTGTCAAAAGCAAAATATTTTCCTATCAAAAGCTATTAGATATCCGGGCCAATAGTAGGTATGATATAACTTTGGACGAGGTGTTGAATTATGACGATATTCCAAGAAAATCCGAGGTCGTAGAGAACAAAACATTTTTAACCTCATGGCTGAAAAAGGTTATACAAAAGCCTGAAGTGATGCAAAATTATTGATCAGAAACAACCCTGATTTCAGTTTGAATGGAATTATGTTAGATTCTTGTCCAGATATAATTGAAACGATTAAGTATATTATTGATCGGTATGGTTTTGATCAGAGAGAATGCATTTATTCGGAACTGTATTGGTGGGGGAGCAAGAAACGTCATCATAAAACCCTTGGTGAGGACAAAGAAACCCTCATTGATCAAGAAATATTACTGCTAATTTTTATATGATTTTCACGTATTATAACAGCAGGAAGACCCAAGCGGTTCTCATCGGGGATTCCAAAACCGATTATCTAACAGTAACAAATGCAGGCATTGATGTTTACGGTGTTACGTTTGGATATGGTGACCCAGAGGTCGCAAGATCATTAAATCTAACCTATTTTTTTGATCGTATGAAAGAACTTAAAAAAGCCATGGCAAAGTGTTAAGATCATTACGGTGCTGCCCTAAGACACCACCGAAGCTGAAATCAGATCTGGTTGTCGTTAGGCAGCAGCCTAAATTAGGCGGCATTTTTTTCCGCTACACCCTATATGAAATGCCATTAAGAGATGATTAACCGGCGAAGTGTGAATCTTTTAGTGGCATTTTCCTTTCTCTCAATTTCTTATAATCATTATATCCGTCAATCTCTGGACAGGCGAGCCCATCTACTTTAGGGCTTGGGGGTAGCGCTAACAGTAACAAAAAAAATAGTTTAAGCTTGATGAAATAAAAATACAAAAAATATTTGGATGCTTAGTACAATTGTGCTTATGCGAGAGAATCAGAATTGCTTTAAAAATTCAGTGTGTTCAAATATTTACAGGAATCGCAATAATCGGTATCATTTATTCAGAAGAATTGACAAATGCACGTGAAAAAAATTCTGGAGTTATTACAACAAAGAAAGGAAATTTTATGAAGAAAATAAAAAGTATTGAAGTTTTGGCAGCAAAAATAAGAAGATGGATTATTGAAGAAGTTTATTCAGCTAAAAGTGGACATCCAGGAGGATCATTATCCTGCGCAGATTTTCTTGCCTGTGTTTATGAAAAATATTTAAATTTTGATAGCAACCATCCTGAAATGATTGATCGAGACAGAGTAGTATTATCAAAAGGTCATTGTGCACCGGCACTTTATGCAGTTTTAGCACTTAAAGATTACTTTCCACTAAATGATTTGAAAACGTTTAGAAAAATTGATAGTTACCTGCAAGGACATCCATGCATGAAGAGTATTCCTGGGGTTGATATGTCGACAGGATCGCTGGGACAGGGTATTTCAGCGGCTGTTGGAATGGCATTGGCTTCGAGAGCGGAAAAATATGATAATTGGATTTATGTAATCCTCGGAGATGGAGAACTCCAAGAAGGTCAGGTTTGGGAGGCTGTAATGTGTGCAGCACATTATGGTTTAAATCGATTGGTAGCTTTCGTAGATTTGAACGGATTGCAAATTGATGGGAATACCGCTACGGTGATGAATGTCGGTGATGTTGCCAAAAAATTTAAGGCCTTTGATTGGAATGTGCTAAGTCTTGATGGGAATAATGTGAGCGAATTAGACATGGCACTTGATACTATTCATAGGGCTAAAACCGATAAACCGACGGTAATTGTAGGCAATACAATTAAAGGAAAAGGTGTTTCGTTTATGCAAGGTCAATATCAGTGGCATGGAAGTACGCCTAATCAGGAACAATATGAAACAGCCGTTTCGGAACTGGATGCAAAAATTAATGAATTGGAGAAATGTCATGAGTAATCAGGTAAAGATCGCAACTCTAGAAGCATATGGCAAAGCACTGGCTGAACTGGGAAAAGATTATGGATTTTATGTTTTAGATGCAGATTTGACGAAATCCACAATGACCCGTTTTTTTAAAGAAGATTTTCCGGAACGGCATTTTAATATGGGAATTGCAGAAGGTAATATGATGTCAGTAGCAGCAGGTATTGCTACATTGGGGAAACCTTGTTTTGCGAGTACATTTGCTGTTTTTGCAGCAGGGCGGGGTTGTGAGCAAATCAGAAACTCAATTTGTTACCCTAACCTTAATGTGAAAATAGGTGCTACCCACGCTGGTATTTCAGTCGGTGAAGATGGCGCATCTCATCAGGCCGTCGAGGATTTGGGAATTATGCGATCAATTCCGAATATGCATATTATTCAACCATGTGATGCGGTTTCAACGAAAATGGCTGTAAAAACAGCATTAGAAAATGATGGTCCATTTTATCTAAGATTAGGACGGTTGACTGTAGAGCCGGTGTATGAAGAGGGGAATTGTAATTTTCTGTTAGGTAAAGGAATCAGGTTAAGGGAGGGCACGGATTTAACCATTATAACTTCTGGGTTGATGGTTCAAGAAGTATTAAAAGCTTCTGAGATATTAAAATCCGAAGGCGTGCACTGTCGAGTGATTGACATGCACACGATCAAACCAATAGATGCGGAAATTATTATTAAAGCAGCTAGGGATACCGGAAGAATAGTAACCGTAGAAGAAAGCAATATTTTATGTGGTTTAGGCAGTGCAGTTGCAGAAGTTGTCAGTCAGCAGTTTCCTTGTCCGATCAAAATGATTGGTATTAAAGATTGCTTTGGAAGATCAGGAAAACCCTTAGAATTACTGGATTATTATGGGCTTACTGCTGAAAAAATTACCTCAGAAATCAAGAGCTTTATAGAATAAAAGAGAAGATTTTATAAGAATGAAAATTTAGAAACAAGGAGATAAAAATGAAGATAGCAATAGGATGTGACCCGAATGCGGAAGAATATAAAGCGGTATTAATTCCATTTATAAAAGAATTAGGATATGAATGTACTGATTTTGGAAGTGAAGACCCAGTTTATGCAAACGTTTCATTCGCTGTAGCAGAAGCAGTTGCAAAAAAAGACTATGATCGCGGAATTTTGATTTGTGGAACAGGTGTTGGTGTATCTATAGCGGCCAATAAAGTCAAGGGAGCTTATGCAGCTTTAGTTAACAATATATATCAGGCGCAACGTGCACAATTGAGTAATAATGCTAATATCATCACTCTTGGCGCTCAGGTTACTGGTATTGAACTGGGTAAGTGTTTCGTAAAAGAGTACTTGAGTTTGTCGTTTGATCCAAACTCAAGATCTGCTAATAAGGTCGAGTGTATCAGCGATTATGAACGAGGAAAGAGGAAGGAATAATGAAGTCAATCTCCCAAGTGCAAGGATGTCGTTCTGAGAAAGATATTGCCGGTTCCAATTTTAAGATTAAATCGGATCAATTTGGATACGGGCTACCTAACATGACAGAGCTTGAAATCAAAGCGACAAAATGTCGACTTAATGTCATTCGGATGCTTCAATCCAGCGGACATGGTCACATAGGAGGGGCATTTTCCGCTATCGACATCGTTTCTGCTTTGTATTTTTATAAAATGAGAGTAGATCCAAAAGATCCTCAAATGGAAAACCGCGACAGATTTATTTTGTCAGCAGGACATAAATGCATGGCTCAGTATGGTGTATTGGCTGAAAAAGGCTATTTTGATAAATCAATACTTGATACATATGGAAAACTGCATTCCATGATACCTGGGCATCCGGATATGCATAAGTTACCTGGAATTGAAGCCAATACAGGAGCCTTGGGTCATGGAATGGCAATTGCAGCGGGAATGGCTATGGCGTTGAAATTGAATAAGTTGAATTCAAAAGTTTATGTCATGCTGGGTGACGGAGAATTAGCTGAAGGATCGAATTGGGAAGCAGTTGCTGCAGCTTCAAAATTCGGACTGGATAAACTGGTTGTATTTATTGATAATAATGAACTTCAGATCAGTGGGAAAGTTGTAGATGTGATGGATATGCGGCCGGTTGACAAGAAATTTAGAGCTTTTGGCTGGGAAGTACTGAACATTAATGGCAATAATATTTTTGATATTGTAAGTGCATTGGATTATAGTGATAGAACAAACGGAAAACCGCTGATGATTCTTTGTAAAACCACTAAATCGAAAGGGCTTCCAATGGGTGAAAATGACCCTGAATTTCATTTCTGGAAGCCTTCAAAAGAAGACTTGGAAAAGGCTGGACGCATGTTAAGTAAACGAATTGAAAGTCTGCAAGCAGGACTTGAGGAGGTAGTTTGATGCTGGGAGAAAAACTGGATCCAAGGAAAGTTTTTGGGAAAGCAGTAACAGACTTAGCAGCGATAAACCAGTCGATAGTTGTATTTTCGGCAGATAGTGGTAAAAGTTCTGGTTTTGGTGAATTTTCGAGGGAGTACTCTGATCGGTATTTTGAATGTGGCATCATGGAACAAGGTATTATCGGAATGGCCTCAGGAATGGCAACCGTTGGTAAAATTCCTGTTTTTTGTGCAATAGCTCCTTTTGTTACGGCCAGACCTTATGAAATGTTTCGAAATGACCTTGGCTATATGCACCAAAATGTAAAAGTTGTCGGTAGAAATTGTGGGATTACCTATTCTGATCTTGGTGCTACTCATCAGAGTCTGGATGATTTTGGGTTAATTCGTTTAATTCCTAATGTAGTGATATTGGCACCTCAAGATCCAACGGAAATAAAAATGGCGGTTAAGGCTATGATTGATTATGCTGGTCCCGTCTATATGCGAATTGGTAATCCTAAAATTCCTGTTCTCTTTGAAGAAATCCCTTTTGAAATAGGAAAGGGAAGATTAATTCAGGACGGAGACGATCTAACAATAATTTCAACCGGTTCGATGACAGCAACGGTCATTGAGGCGTCAAAGATTTTAGAAAAAAATGGCTATTCGGTCAGAGTAATTGGATTACCAACCGTTTATCCGCTTGATGAAGAATTAATCCGAAGTTCAGCTGAAAAAACAAAACGTGTGATGACCATCGAGGAACATTATTGTGACGGTGGAATGGGAACGATGGTGTGTGAGTTGTTGAGTGACACGAAAAATGTAACTGTCAATCGTCTTGGAATTCCCAAGGAATATGGGACAACTGGGGAATATGCTGACTTGTTGGCTTATTATCACCTGGATCTTGAGGGGGTTGTACAGTCTGCTATTCGTTTTATTTTAGAAGGTTAGACTGTTCATTATGGAGAGATTCGGCAGTAAAATGATTGAGGAGAGGTTTAAAGTGAGTTATGTTAATATGAAGAGCATCCTTACGGATGCAAGAAAAAATCGTTATGCGGTTGGAGCCTTCAATATTGTTAATTATTTGACTGCAAAAGCGGCCATTGAAGGGGCAGAAGAACTGAAACAGAACATTATTATTCAAACTTCGGTTAAAACAGTGAAGTCCTTCGGCGCAGCAGAAATGATGAGTTGGTTAAAACCGATCGCTGAAAATGCAAGTGTCAAAGTAGCTATTCATTTGGATCATTCGACTGACGTTGAATTTACCAAATTATGTATTGATGCCGGATGGTCTTCAGTCATGTATGATGGATCGAAATTGCCGCTTTCGGAGAATATTGCAAATACAAAAGAAATTGTGGACTACGCCCAAAAATTTGATGTAACGGTTGAAGGGGAGTTGGGAGCTATTGTTGGCGTTGAAGATGATGTTTATGTCAAAGAAGGCGAAGGGGCACATGCCCGACTAGAAGATTGCAAAGTGTTTTTAAGTGAAACCAAGGTAGATGCATTTGCCCCAGCCATTGGAACTGCTCACGGTGTTTATGAAGGCGAAATAAATATCGATTACGACCTTTTTGAAACGATTAATAACAGCTCCCCCTGTCCGCTGGTATTACATGGAGGAACAGGGCTGACTGATGGCATGTTTTATAGTCTGATTGATCTCGGAGCGGCTAAAGTCAATATTTCGACTGCTATAAAAATTGCCTATTGCAGCGGAATGAAAGATTTTGTAGAACAGAATCCCAAACAGAATGATCCTTTGAAACTGGATGCGTATGTAAAAGAGCAGGTCAAAAAAGTCGTTCAGGAACACATACGGTTTTTTAGTCTAACTGATCGAAAACGTCCGAATTATGAGGTTGATCTTCATTGTCATACTACGAACTCTGATGGAAGCGATGACGCGAAAGAATTGATTGACAAAGCGTCAAGGTTGGGAATGCGTGTCATTGCGATAACTGATCATGATGTTCTTCCATTGGAAAAAATTGAAGTAAATGGTTCGATGATTAGGATACAGGCATATGCAAAAACAAAAGGTGTGAAAGTTATTCAAGGAATCGAATTTTCATGTGAGACCGAGGTGGAAGATGTGCATCTCATTGTTTTAGGCTGCGACTACGACAACGAGAAAATTCGTGACATGAATAAAAAAATTGTTAAGAGCAAGATCCATTCTTATCGAGAATTGACGGAGGTTTTAACAGAAAAAGGTTATCCGATTTTATGGGATGAAGTTATAAACTATGGAGGAATTCAAAGAAAACCTGAAAATGTTCAAAAGAAAAATATTTTCAATCTTATGGCCGAAAAAGGTTATTTCGAGAGTTGGAGCGAAGCAAAATTAATGTGCAGAAATAATCCGGAGTACAGAGTAAAAAGGCAAAAACCGAAGGCGGTTGATATTATAAAAATTGCACATGCAGCAGGAGGAATTTGTATTCTTGCACATCCTTACTTGATTAATGAAACAGTAGAAATCGATGGAGAAAGAATTAGTAGAGATGAATTTATTGAATCATTAATTAAAGCTAATTTAGATGGTATTGAAGCGTCCTATACTTATGACAAAACTACCTATCATGGTAAGTTGACAAAAAATGAAATCATTAAGAAAATCAGGGAAATTTATACAGATGAAGTTAATATTATTTCAGGTGGATCTGATTATCACGCAGATTATAAAAAAACCACCAATAATGTTCGGGAAATTGGAGAATGTGGTATCAACTATGATTATTTTAAAAATAATGTCCAACTATCTTCAATTGCTAAATAGTGATTACATGCTAGTGTGTGTCTGAAAAGTAGAAAAGCTGATCATTTTGGTAAGAATCAGATCGTCACAATAAAAACAAAGGCATAAATGAAGACGCCAACTTGTCATATAGTGTAGTAATTCTTAGAAAACTTTATTCTATTGAATGAAAAAGCGTTCAACTGTATGGTGTTCTTCATAAAGCCACCAGTTATAATCTTATGGATCTTTTGTATTTGATTTCGGCTGAATTGTATAGACAGCTTCTTGTGAAGTGATCTAATTTTCTGATATTTTTTCCGTAAGTTTTATCGGCCAGGATATTGGTTCATTTGATATCAAAGTTCGATAATAGACCGATCGTGACGGTATTTTTGTTAAAGTTACCGCCAGAAAGTTCAAAGTAAGCCGGATTTCTGAGCCGTGAACGATGCAAGGGGAGTGATTCTGGCCCCAATCTTTTCTCCGCCCGGTCCACTTTTGGGTGATATCCATGGTTGCCTGATACAGCATTTTAAAGAGACTGTCATCCGTTGGGAATACGGTTTTGCTTTTCGTCACTTTTCGGAGCTGTCGGTTGAATCCCTCAATGGAATTGGTTGTATAAATGAGGGTTCGAACTTCCTGCGGATATTTGAAATAGGTTGCGAGTTTCGACCAGTTGTTTCGCCAGGAATCCGGAATTTTAGGATATTATTTTGCCCCATTTTTCCTCAAATGTAGCCAGTTCGCTCAAAGCAGCATCTTCAGTTGGCGCCGTATAAACCCGTTTCAGATCGGCCATGAGTGACCGGATATTTTTATAGGAAACAAACCGGGTGGTATTTCTGATCTGGTGGATGATGCATTGCTGAATTTCCGTTTTGGGAAAGACGGCTTCGATCGCATTTGAAAATCCGGTCAACCCATCCACACAGGCAATCAGAATATCTTCGACACCACGATTTCTTAATCCAAACATGACTGAAAGCCAGAATTTGGCACTTTCATATTCCTCAATCCATAAACTCAGCACATCCCGGCACCCGTCCATGTTGATCCCGATGGCGATATAAACGGCTTTCTTGATAATCTGGCCTTCGCTTCGCACATGGAAATGAATCGCATCCATAAAAACGACGGCGTAGATTTCTTCCAATGGCCGATTCTGCCATTCTTTGGCAATCGGCAGAATTCTATCCGTTACCCGGCTGATGATACTATCGGACATCTCGATCCCATAGAGATTTTAATGTGCGTCTCAATATCGTCGGTGGTCATACCTTTGGCATACATGGAAATGATTTTTGCTTCAATGTCCTGAGTCAGGGTGTTTTTGTGTTTCGGCATCAATTGGGGTTCAAACTCCCCATTCCGGTCTCTGGGAACATCAATTTCCATATCACCCAGACTGGTATGGACTGTTTTCTTCGAATAGCCGTTCCGGCTGTTCCCGGTTTCCTTGTTTCGATAATCATAGCGGGTATAACCCAGTTCGTCATCCAATTCAGCAGTGAGACCGCCTTCCAGCACTTGGCGCATCATTTCCTTCATCAGTTCTTGGATATCATTTGGATCTTTGATGGGATTTTCGCTTAGAAAACTTTCCACTAATTTCCGACGATTCTTTTCTTCGTTACTTTCGTTTCTTCTTGCCATAATAAAAACATCCTGGCTAATGTATTTATTCTACATCAACCACGAGGTTTACACAATTTTTGAAACGGTCTCAGATAAATCGCAGAAAGCTATGGTTTGATGCGCTTTGACGGATTTTATTATGTTTTTGTGAATAATACGGGTTAAATTTCTACAATTCTATCACATATCACATTACTATCCTGTATATCATGAGTAACAAGTATAGTCGTTATTCCAACCTTGTTTAAAATGGTTTTAATTTCCACCCTAATCTTTTCTTTAATTTCTGAATCAAGTGAACTAAACGGCTCGTCCAATAAGAGTATTTTAGGATCTATTACCAAGGATCTTGCAATTGCAACTCTTTGTTTTTGTCCACCACTTAGTTCGTGTGGAAATCTATCAAGATATTTATCGATTTCAAGCATCTTGACAACATTTTTAAGCTTTTTTTGTCTTTCATTTTTGGGTAAATGTTTTATTCCAAATAGGATATTATTCTTTACGCTTAAATGGGGAAAAAGTCCAAAGCTTTGAAACACATACCCAACATTTCTATTAAACGTAGGTGTATCCGTAACGTCTTTTCCATCAATAATGATTTTGCCACTCATAGTTTTTTCAAGACCTGCAATAAGCCTTAAAATTGTACTTTTTCCAGTTCCGCTATTACCTTTGATCCCAATACATTCTCCCTTTTTAACATCAAGGTGAAAATTATTTATAATTAAATTTTGATCATAACCAAAGCTTATATTATCTACCTTTAGCATTTTTAAACATCCTCTCTAAAATTAAAATACTGATTATACTAAACATCACAATTACTATGCTTGGGACAGCAGCAACGTCCAACATTTCATTTCCAGCATATCGATACACTTCTGTGGAAAGTGTATTGAAATTAAAGGGTCTAAGGCTATATGTCAAAGTTAGATCTTTTATTAAATCAATAAAAATCAGGATAATGACGAATCTAACTGATTTGAGTAGAAAAAAGAAATCGACCAAGAAAAATGTTTTTGTAGCATTTTTTCCAAGCACGTAGGACGACTCAAATATGCTTTTATCAATCTTCTCGTATGATTGTTCGAACTGGCTATAAGCAATAGATAAAAACTTAAAAGTGAGTGCAATAATTAGTGCGAGTCTTGTACCTGTAAATAAGTATTCTGTAAAGCCTAAATATTGCAAATATGGCATTATAACGTTATCGATGTTAACTAAAAAAGAGTAAATTCCAAGTCCTAAAACAACGGATGGTATTGCATACCCCAACATACTTATTGACGATATACGTCTTTTGTTTTTTGCAGTAAAAAATTTAAGCATACTAGTAAGGAACATAGCAAGGACAATAATTATAAATATTGTTATTAATGTAGTGGTTAACGTGTTGATGCTAACACTTAGAATGTCCTTTTTAATAAAATACTCCCTATTTTTAATAGCACCTTCAACGATGTTTTTAAATGGTAACAAAAATCCTAAAGATATAACAAGGGTATAAAACGCATAGATGAACTTCTTTTGTACTTTAGACGCTTTTTTTAGTTTGTTTGGCTTATGAATAGTTGCATTGTTTTTTCCTTTTCCTCTTGATATCCTTTCAAGATATATTATAAAAAATAATATAAAAAGTAACGATAAAGATAGTTTAAATGCAGTATCTTTTTCAGCGATCAAGAGCCAAGAATCATTGATTGCTTTAGAGAGTGTAGGAACGCCGTAATATTCTGCAACTGCGAAGTCGGATAAGCTTTCATATATTACAAATAAGCTAGACGATACAATAACAGGTCGTGACAAGGGCAAGATGACTTTAAAAAACGTTTTTAGAGGTGATATTTGCAAAGTTTCACTTACCTCGATATATTCAGCCATGTTGTTTTTAAGGTAAGACCTTGATGCCAAATATACATAAGGATAAAGAAAAGCTGTATATATAAACACTACCCCGTTCATAGTGAACTCATTTTTAAGTATTGTTTCTAGAACAGAAAACGTATGAAAAATATCGGTGTATGTATACGCTCCAACGTAAACAGGAATGCTAAGGGGCAAAATGAACAGTAAATTTATAATCCACTTATTTTTAAAGTTGTAAAAAGTAATAAAATAAGCGCCTAAAAAACCTATAATGGAAGCAAGTAAGCCTACCTTTAATATTAGTTGTAATGTGTTTTGTATGTATATTAAAAGGATGCCTTTATCCAAAATTAAATTAAGATAATTAGAATTTTGTGTTAGGGTGTTTTTAAAAATATACAAAAGAGGCATCAAAAGAATTAATAAAAAAATATATACAACATATTTTAGTATTTTAATATCGTTTATGCTTTTCTTCATGCGGGTCTCCTTCAGATAATTAGATTTAAAAGATGAAATTAAAGGACAAAAAGAAGTGATTCTTTTTGTCCTTTATGTCAATAAGCTTATTTATGTCACTATTCTTATCATTATGTAGAATTATATGATTTAAAATCATGTATCTATTTTTTTGGAGAATCCCAATTAGCTGCCGTCATAATTTCATATGCCTTAGCATTATTATCACCAAGAACACTTAAATTTATATCCTGTTCTTTAAGTTCTGTAATACCTTGGTTATCTAACCAAGATTGCAATAAATCTGAAGTCTTAGCGTCTTTATTAACTGGAAACTCGTAGTTTGTTGCAGAAAATATTTCTTGTTGTTCTGCTTCTGATAGAAATTCAATTAGTTTAATAGCGTTCTCTTTATTAGAGGCATTTTTTATAACACCAACACCACTAATATTAACATGTACGCCACTCTCATTTTCGCCTTGGTTCGGGAAGTAAATATTAACCATATCAGAAACACCATAGTATTCAGAAGTTTTATCAGTTTCATTTGCAATTTGCCCATAATAATATGAGTTTGCAATTGCAATATCGCCTATACCGTCCTTAATAGCTACAGCTTGGTCTCTGTCATTACCTTCTGGGTTTTTTGCCATTTGTGTTTTTAATTTCGCTACCCATTCAACAGTTTTTTCTTCTCCCATAGTTTTAATGAAAGATGCAACTAATGATTGGTTATAAATGTTGGATGAGCTTCTGACGAGTACCTTATCTTTCCATCTTTCGTCATTTACTAAAGAAGAGTATGTAAGAGTTTTTAGTTCATCGTTTGTTACTCTGTCTTTAGAATAAAGAAGAACTCTAGCTCTTTTAGTTAGTCCAAACCAATAATCATCGACATCTCTGTATTTTTCAGGAATGTTATTGTTAAGAGTTTGGCTTGAGATAGGTTGTAAAATATCTTCAGATTTTGCATTTGCTAAGTTACCTGCATCAGAAGTTATAAAAACATCAGCTTGTACATTTTCACCTTGTTCCTTTATCTTTTCAATACTTACTAAAGCTTTATCAGAAACAATATTAACTTTAATTCCTGTTTCTTTAGTAAACTTTGAATACAGTTCCTCATCGGTATCATAATGCCGAGTTGTATATATATTCACTTCACCAGCATCTTCTGTCGATTTTTGTACTTCGCTAACTGATTGACAACCGGTTAATACAGTTAGTACAGTTAATACAATTGCCATAACTGCAATTAAGGAAACGAATCTTTTTTTCATAAATAACCTCCATTATTTACCGTTTCTTAATTAGCACATAATATTTATCTTGCTATTAGAAACACATCTTTTATTTGTTAGAATGAGCTAACTATAACCCCTAAATAAAACCTAAATTTCTTTAGGTTATTCAAGTTAGAAATAACTAACAAATTGAGTTTAACATTTTTTAGTTAGCTTGTCAACAGTGCTAATGAATTATTAAGAGTTATTTATGAATGACTTATGATAATGTCCTAGTGGACCACTTTTAAAATAAAAATTTGGGGGTGCGGACAAAAACTTAGACTTTAAGAAAGGATTTTGTTATCTAATCGTATGAAAAATGAAGAGTTGCATTGAGCTTTATATTAAACATGATTTAAAGGTAGACCCGGTTGTCAAAGAACTTGGTTATCCATCGAAACGTGTTTTATATAAATGGTAAAAGGAATATCATGAGTTAGCAGGTATTCCCTGCAATCGAAAAAAAGAGTAAAACGTGTCGTAAACATGTCGCATATCATATAGAAAAGCCTGAAATAAGCCATTTACCTGCTGTTTCGTAATCAGTAGGCTGGGGGTTCGATTCCCCCCGCTAGCTCCATGATCAAGTAATTATTTATTGAAGAACGGCTTTATATAGACGTTCTTTTTTATTTCCCTGCGTACTTTTCTTCATGGAACTCTATCTCTTTAGCCTCCTTTATCTTCAATGTCATTTTTTATATCATTTATATTTTGTTCGGTTGCTCATTATTCAATCGCTCTCGTTTTATCTCCCTATTTCTATTTCAGATATTCAACGAACCAATTGGCAGCCATTTCAGCAACCCTTTCCAACGTGCCTGGTTCTTCGAAAAGATGGGTAGCTCCGGGAATAATTTCAAGTTGCTTAAGTCCGATTATCTTGCGATAGGACTTTTGGTTTAATTCGATGACAATATTATCATTTCCCCCAACAATAAAGAGTGTTGGGGATTTTACACTTTGAAGATAAGGCCATGCCAGATCAGGCCGGCCGCTCCTGGAAACAATAGCATTTACCTGATCTCCCAGTATTGCCGCCGCTTGCAATGCTGCCGCAGCGCCTGTACTGGCTCCAAAATATCCGATTGTAAGGTTTTTTGTTTCTTCCTGCTGCTGTAACCATTTTGTCGTCACAAGTATCCGGTTTGCCAGTAAATCGATATTAAAACGCATTTTATACTTCATGTCTTCTTCAACCGTCAGCAAATCCAGCAGCAAAGTCCCAAGACCATGGATTCTGAGCACCTTTGCCACATAATTATTCCGGGGACTGTTTCTGCTGCTGCCGCTTCCATGAGCAAATAGCACTACGCCTGTTGCGCTTTCTGGAATTTTCAATGAGCCGATTAACTTTATCTGTCCGTCAGGGATATGTACGGTCTTATCGATGCTTTTCATGCTGATTCGTCCTTGTTTTCAAAGGCGTTAAGGATCGAAATGACTTCACTGTCTTCTACCTGTGTAAAATCTTCATAATATGCGCCAACCGCTCCCCGATAATTTGCGTCTATATCAAGCGATACTAACTCATCCACCATAGGATTCAACTTTTGGGCGGTATCATATGGCGTTACCGGAATCGCAATAACCAGTCGTTTGGGGTTGCGTTTTTTTATCTCATCAATGGCCGCTATCATTGTAAGTCCTGTGGCAATGCCATCGTCTGCTATGATTACTGTTTTTCCTTCAACCGAATACAGTGCTCTTCCCCCTAGAAATATTTCCCTGCGCCTTTTGATCTCGTTACGCACTTTTTTTATTTCCCCGGCCAGCCATTCCGGATCGATATTCTTAACTTCAGCTGAATTGCAAATAGGATCGCCATCCTCAGTTATCGCACAAATAGCGTACTCACTGTTCAAGGGATGGCCTATTTTTTTTGTTGAAAGAATATCCAGTGGAGCATCTAGCATCTTTGCGATTTCAACCCCCAGAATCACACCGCCTCTGGGTAATGCCAACACGATAACATCCTCGCGCTTATATTTTTCCAGAGCATTCGCCAGTTTGATTCCCGCATCTTTTCTGTTTTTAAACAACATGTTTGTCCTCCTTAAATTTCTATTAATTATCCAATACCATCTCTGAATAGATCTCTTGGGATCACCTAAACATCTGCTTTATTTTTCACTTCTACCCCATCAAAATATATTCAATCACTTTATTCCGTATTATTCATAAACCTTGATATTTTTGAAAATGCGTCATACAAAGACTATTTTCAGGTTGATGCACCCTAAAAATACGAAACCTTGCAAGTAAATCAGACTTTTGAGCGACGCACTCTAGCAATCAAATATCGGCTTATAGGGTAGACGAATCCCTGGGATTTAAAAAAATAAAACGCTAAATAAAAGTATTAATCTTCCAGCTATGCTGGGGAGAGTAGGGTAAACGGAAGTGTGACGTATGTTGTAAAACTGGATAGGCTACAATTAATTGGACAATAAAATTGTGAGCAGTTATGAAGGGGTTATAATAAAAAAATAGGTCGAAAAATCCTCGTTTAATCGATGGGGTTTCGTCAAACTTGCCGGTATCATAAAAACCATCTTTTTTCTTTTCTCGGATACGATAGCTGTTGCCTTTGATATTGATAGTTGTGGAATGGTGTAATAGACGATCCAGTATGGCCGTAGCAACAACGTTATTCTCGAATACTTCACCCCAACTGCCATAAGATTTGTTGGAGGTGAGAATATCTGAATATAAAGATCAATTCATTTTGAAGGGAGGGAATTCTAGTAACGGCGATGATCGGGTTAAACGCAAGATCGACCATGGATTTAGATGCCACGGTAAAAGGAATCAATGTGAATGCAGAAGACGTTGAGCAGATCGTTGCTTCGATTGCCTCGGTTCCCTTGGACGATGGTGTAGAGTATCCGCGAATCCGGGTTAGTATCGAGACAAAATTTGACGGCGTGATCACACCGCTTAAGGTTGATATTTCCACAGGTGATGTCATTACTCCCAAAGAAGTGCGTTATCAATTAAAGTTGATGTTGGAAGAACGTGTAATTGATTGGGGCTTACAACCTGGAGACGATTTTGGTCAAAAAGTTGGAAACCATTATTTCCCGTAATACTGCCAATACCCGCATGAGAGATTTTTATGACATCCACAGCCTGCTTCAATTATATGGTGAAAACATGAATCCTACAGTTTTCAATCAGGCACTGATTGCAACTGCGAACAAGCGTGGGACAGAGCATTATTTAACCGATATGCTGTTAATCGTTGATGAAGTGGAAAATAGCAGTGTCATGGAAAATCTTTGGCGGGCTTATCAAAAGAAATTTTCTTATGCATCGGAAATTACCTGGAAGACAATTATGGAATCCTTCCGCAATTGCATGGGGTTGATCAGAATGGAGGGTAGACATTAGTTATTTTATGGTGCGTTCGATTTTAAGGTCTAATAAATGAAAGTGGTATGTTTTTTGCAAGTTCTTTATGCAGAAAGGGGGGGCGGACGTTTTGTTGGACCGATTAAGTGACCGACCCCAGACTTTTTCTATAGTTTAATGGGCTCATTCCTCAGAGTGATAGCTTAATCCGTTTTTCACCGTACCACCGAATGTACGTATCAAGTTGTTCGATGAATTGATCTATCTTTATGCCAGTCCATGAGTAGCTATAAAACATTTCGTTTTTTAGCCTGCCAAAGAAGCCTTCGCATGCTGAATTATCCGGCGAGCATCCTTTCTTTGACATTGGCCTTGTGAGCTCAGCTTTTTCAATACGTTTAAGCCTGCCTGGCCAGCGGTAGTGACAACCACGATCAGAATGAACTACGGGTTTTTCGTCTTCTATAAGCTGGGAAATAGCTTCATCAAGCATTGCACTTACAAGTTCTGCATTTGGTGATGTACCGATGGTCCAGCTTACCGGAAGACCATCAAAGCAATCAATGATTGGTGATAAATAGATTTTTCCGGCTGGGATATGAAATTCGGTTATATCTGTCAGCCATTTATTGTTGGGCTTATCTGCCTTGAAATCGCGGTTTATGATATTTTCAGCTGCGGGGGTGATTTCACCTTTATGGGAGTGTTTCAAGCTTTGTGTTTTCGAAAATTGAAATAGAATATAGAATAAATGAAGGGGTAAGGGCTTTAGAATAGGCTCTTGCCCCTTAAATGTATTATAGACTCAATTGATTGCATGTCAATTAAAAGTAAGACAAATCTCACTCTGAAATATTTGTATTGAATGAACTCATGTTAATCCAACCATTCAGCAATGAATCGCATCCATAAATACAATTGCGTACTTTTTAGCCTATGGGCGATTTTGCCATTCTTTGGCATGGGCAGAATCCTATCCGTCATTTTTGAAATCATCGTTGGTGAAGCATCCACACCGTAAACATGCTGCAGATCTTTCAGCATATCCTGGACATCTCCTGCATCTTTCGGTTGATATGTTGCCAGCTAGCTGCTTAATAAGTTCTTGTCGTTTTTTGGTCAGCTTTCGTTGTCTTGTCATAATAAAAATCCTCCCAGATTAATTTTATTTTACCATTAATCTGGAAGGTCATTCTACTCTGACACAAAATTATTTACAGTCTCGCTCAATATACCAACGACCCGAGCAGTCGTGGATTCGTAACCCCTCAGGGCAGAGCTTTTTTAAACCTTTATAAACTCTTCACAGTTTAAAAATAATTTTGTTTTTGGTATTTCAGACTCATATCTTTTCAAATCGCTTTTGGCTATTTTGATATAATTGTAGATATCATCATTTTCAAAAGGCAGATGATAAATAAGCAATTGTTTGGGATTGACGATATTGATTAATGCTCTTCCCATGCGGTTGTTTAAGAACATCCAGTTAACAATGAGGATATCAATTCTTTGACTGGCAAGTATCGTTTCCAATTCAGAGCAGCGAAAATCCGAATCACCCATCACTAGAATGTTATGCTCTAAAAGATTGATCTGATATACATAATGGGCAACATCATGATATTCTTTGCCATCATGCATGGTTTTAAAGGCAGTCATCTTTAATCCATTTTCTTCAAGGATAACTTTTTCTGTCCATAATTCCATATCTAAATAAGTTATATTCCCTTTTGTATTTTCCAAGCTACTACCATCTTTAGGTAGGACAAGCATTTGAGGTGCATTCAATAAACAATAATCAGTTAATTTATTCTTACTTAAATGATCTTTGTGACAGTGCGTAAAAAGGAGATAATCAATATCTTCATAAATGCCTTTTCCCTCGAGAATATGATTCAGAACCGTTGCAGCAGGTACCGGACTGAAACCAAATGGTTTAAAAAAATGGATCCCATCGATCAGAATTTTTTTTTCTGCACCACAAATTAGTATACCGGCATTGGCAATATAAGTAATTGTTATTTCATTCACTAATATTCTCCTCACAAGTAAATCTTCTTTTAGAAAGACGGATAGAAATTGTACTCATTTGTACCACCCCCAAATGAATTTCGTTGTGTAATCCATTGTATTGTAAATTAGTGCATTTTGCAATACGGTTAGAAGTTCGCCTGGAATAGGAACTAATCGACAATATTGCAGTTTTAGCAGAGCCCATATCCCAAGCTTCCGAAAATCTGTCTGACAAACACCGTAGACCGAACAAATGCATACGTTGGAGTATGTTTCTGCTGATCAACTGATGGTAAGCCTTCAATCCCCTCTGGATTCGGTTGATCGTGACCGACTGTTAAAATTAAAAAATCTTGCTATTTCCGGCTGTTTTTTAGTGAGGCGGTATTCTCCATCTCGTTAACTCTAATAAGAATCACATGAGCCAGCTGAATCGGCTTTCTTTTTTTTATTGAAAAACGCAACCCATTAGAAAACGTTTAGACTTAATAATGGCGGGTATATAAGTTAACATAATGTATTTCTGATTGGAATCCCAATTGAAGTCTGTTTCTGAAAATGGGAAACTGTTTAAAAAATAACAGTAAAGGAGGTTCCTAATGAAAGCAAAAGTTGATCGGGATATTTGTGTAGGATGCGGTTTGTGCGAATCTGTTTGTCCGAAGGTGTTTGAAATGGACAATGACAGTATCGCTGAAGTGATTGCTAAAGTAATTACTACAGAAAATGAAGCGTGTGCATTAGAAGCTCAAGATGAGTGCCCAGTTAGTGCGATAATCGTCGATTAGAATCGACGGTTTTGGAAACAGCATGAAAAAAGTGTTTGTTAAAAAAGAAAGTCCTGAGATAGTTTATTAAGCAATGACTTGGAATCTTACCAGAGACAATATTTTTACTCAGTAAGCGCCGTTTTATTACGAGCCGCTCTTAATTTAACTACATAATGTCACTTTTATTTCAAAGTTTTCTTAAGTGATTTCGATTGTTCTGACATTCCGCCATTGGCAATGGTCTTAACTCTTGACAAGCTTAAAACTGCTGAATAGGCAAACCTTGGAATCTTTGGGAAGAATTATGAGCAGATCACAGCGGGGCTTCTGTTGCTTTTTTCTTAAATAATTTGATATTAATTCAATTCTTTGGTATAATATAAGAAAAGATAGTTGAAAATATTGAGAATAATAATTTGTCAGGGTTTTAGTTGAAATTTACCAAATAAAACAACATTAACATTATTATATGAGTGTTTATCATTAAAGGAGAAATAATATGAACCAAAAAGTAACAATTGCAATTGAAAAAAGAGAAAAGATGAGTGGCAGTGCCGGAAAAAAACTAAGAAAAATAGGTTATGTTCCTGGTGCGATCAATCGAAAAGGGCTGGAATCTGTTTCTGTAAAAATAAATAAAGATGAATTAGTAAAAAATATCCATAAATATGGGAAGAACTACTTATATACGCTCGATCTTGAAGGGCAGGAATCATATGCTGCAATGATAAAAGAGATTCAGCATGCACCAATTAAAGGTGAAATATTGAATGTCGTTTTTCAGGAGGTATCCATTACCGAACCGATTAAGTTTGATCTTAATATTAAAATAATCGGTAAAGAAGCAATTGAATTAAGAGAACTTAATTTTGTTCAGCAAATGGACAAGATAGTTGTGACCGGGTTACCACAGGATATACCTGATTATCTCGAAATCGATGTAACAGATCTTAACTTGAATGACAAGATATGTGTTGGTGATATTAATTATCCCAAAGGCATTGAAACGGAAATAGAAGCGGATAAAATAGTTTTGGTGATAAATGAAATGAGATTAGAGGATACGATCATTGAAGATGGATCCGATGATAAAAGCTCAGAAGCTGTGACAGAAGAAACACTGTAAAGTATAATAATTAGGCGTGTAGACCACATTATCAAGGAGTAAGCTTTGCAAAATATCCTTGGTAACATTTTCAGATTTCGAAAATGGGTGGTAGGCATAAAAAGTGAAATTGCCCCTGGAATCTTACAAGATACCAGGGGCAATTTCAGTATAATTTCTGAGCGGTTGCGTAATTTAGTAGGAACCATTATTGGAAAAATACTTTTACGTGAGTATGGTCAGGGGCGGATAAAATATTCCGGGTTTGCAGTTGTGAAAACATCACGTAAATTCGTGACCGTGTCCAGATGTTGATGGAGAGCATTTCGTCCGGCAAGCGGGCTTCGTTTTTTGATTGCCTCAAAAATGGATTGATGATCATGAATGATTTCTTCATATCGTTTTTCATCACGTAGTTCAAAATTTTTCCAGCGTTTGACATGAACGTACTCTTCCTTCAGAAGATCCAGAACATTGCTTTTTCCGATGGCATTGAGCAGATTACGATGAAAGGCAGTATCTGTAGTATTAAAATCATCAACCGTTATTTCATGGCTGATGATTTTTTTTTGCGTAATAAGGTTTTCTTCCAATTGGCTGATAAGTTCAGTTGTATCCGGAAGACTCATAATCCGACATAGCGCTTCCTGCTCCACGGCCTCCCGAACATAGAGAATATCTTCCACCCGTTTCATGTCAATTAAGCTGACATAGGTACCCCGTTGGGGATAAACGGTAATAAGATTCAGTGCTTTCAGTTGGGTGATGGCATTGCGGATAATATGTCGTGAGACGCCATAGGTCTCGCAGAGATCATTTTCGCTGATGCGAACACCGGGCATATAAACAAGGGTTTCAATTTTATGAAATAAATCCTGGTAGACTTCTTCGGTTGTTAAAAAATTTCGATTGACAAGATGCATTAAGTTGTCCTCCTTCAGATTTGATCATCGAAAAGTAAATAGTGAACCTTTTTAAAAGTTTATTATAATATTTACAAGGCTGATTTGCAATAATATTCTGAAATCTATGCGAATTCAGGAGATTTACATTTGGATGGCACGAACATTTCATAACAACGTTTACATTAATGAAAGATATTTTAGAATAATGTTCGAATATTTACAAATTAAATGTTTACATAAGATTAAATGTATGCTAGAATTATCTCAAATTTGACTTGTCGACAAGTATACAAGAGTACAAGAAGACAAGAATACGATACAAGGAGAAGATTATGTCACTTAAACTATTAGAAGGTGTAAAGGTCTTAGAATTGGCTACGTTCATTGCTGCACCAGCGGCAACAAGGGCAATGGCCGATTGGGGTGCTCAGGTTATTAAAATTGAATCCATCGGAGGAGATCCAATCCGTTATGTTGGACCAGGGAATAAAATGCCTTTGGATCAGGATGAAAGTCTGGCTTTCGATTTTGAAAACGCCAACAAACAGGGCATCGCCTTGAATCTTAAAAGCCCAAAGGGGATGGAGATTTTCATGAAGCTCCTTGACGAAGCGGATATTTTCGTCACCAACCTGAGAACTCAGGCATTGGTAAAACTTGGTATTGACTACGAAACTCTTTCCAGCAAAAAGCCGGAACTGGTCTTTGGACAGGTTCTTGGTTATGGTGCTAAAGGTCCATTAAAAGACAAACCAGGATTTGACTTCACGGCCTTTGCAGCCCGCGGCGGATACAGCGGAACCTTGTATGAAAAAGGCACTTCGCCAGTCAATATTGTCCCTGGCTTTGGGGACCATGCCTGTGGGATGTACTTAGGAAACGGTTTGCTGGCAGCCTACATTCATGCAATGAAAACAGGTAAAGGCGAAAAAGTAACCGTCAGCTTATACCATGCTGCTGTTTACGGATTAGCCATTATGATTCATTCAGCCCAGTATGGCAATAAGTATCCAATAAGTCGTGAAGACATGCTAAATCCGTTGCAATCGACTTTCATCACCAAAGATGAAGTTTGGGTTCAGTTGGCACTGCCGGATTACAACCGCACCATTGGAAAATTCAGCGAAGTTATCGGTCAACCGGAACTGGCGAAAGATGAACGATTTGATACCCTGGCTCACGTGTCACAAAATCCTCAGGAACTGAACCGGATCATTTTTGCCGCAATCAAAGAAAAAACCCTGGCAGAGTGCACAAAAATGTTTGATGAAGCAGATCTTTGTTTTGAAATCTGTCAGACCTGGGATCAGGTTGTCGAAGATCCTCAAGCTTGGGAAAGTGATATTTTTGCCAAACTTGATTATCCTTCCGGACCAAAAGCGATGACGAGAACACCAGTTATGTTTGAAAATGCTGGCTTACCGGATTATAAAAAAGGCCCAACCTATGGCGGCAATACCGACGAAATCTTAAGCAGTATCGGTTTTACCGCTGAAGATATTGAGGCAATGAAAGGAAATGGTGAAATACAATAATACGGACACTGGGAATTGATATCGGGTCAACCACCTCGAAATGCGTTTTGCTGGAAGATGGGGAACGCATTATCGGAACGGAGCTTCTAGTTGCCGGCATTGGGACAGTTGGTGCTGAAAAAATCATGGAAACGGTCCTCAAAAAGGCTGATCTAAGCTGCGATGATATTGACTTTGTGATGGCAACCGGATACGGACGTCGAAATTTTGATCCGGCTCACGGTGAGTTAAGTGAGCTGAGCTGCCATGCCAAAGGGGTGCTTTTTACAAACCCCCAGGTTCGCACAATCATTGATATCGGCGGTCAGGATGCCAAAGTGCTGCGGATCAACGACGAAGGGATACTGGAGAACTTCATGATGAATGATAAATGCGCCGCCGGAACCGGAAGGTTTTTGGATGTTATGGCACACATTCTCCAGATGCCCGTCAATGAATTAGAAAAAAGAGCTGAACTATCGGGAAATCCAGCTAAAATATCCAGTACCTGTACCGTTTTTGCAGAATCTGAGGTTATTTCTCAGTTAGCGACCGGAGAAACGGTGGAAAACGTCATCGCCGGTATTTGTAACTCGGTAGCAAGCCGGGTTGCCGGGCTGGCAAAGCGCATTGGCATTAAAGAAGAAGTCTTTATGAGTGGTGGCGTCGCCCAAAACGGCGGGGTCAGACAAGCATTAGAAAAAGAATTGAAGGTTCCCATCAAGTGGTCAGAAACTTCACAGATGATGGGCGCTTTAGGGGCTGCAATCAGTGCCTATGAACAAGTAAAAAAGAGAGGTGTTTTAAATGAGTAATGAAGTAAAGAAAAAAAGTCCACCAGATCCTAATTCGGCCAAGTTTAAATTAGGGAAAATTGCTACAGATGCCTATGTTGATGCTCAAGCAGCCAAAGATCGTGGCGAAATGATCGGCTGGTGTTCATCCAATTTCCCGGTAGAAATTCCTGAGACCTTAGGGTTGGCAGTTTGTTATCCCGAAAACCAGGCAGCCGGAATCGCTGCTCGTGGCGGCGGCGAACGTTTATGTAATATCAGTGAAGATGATGGCTATTCCAATGATATCTGTGCCTATGCCAGAATCAATTTGGCCTATGCCAAAATAAAAGATACGCCCGAACAAAATATGCCGCAACCAGACTTCTTGCTATGCTGTAACAATATCTGTAACTGCATGATCAAATGGTATGAAAACCTGGCGAAAAACCTAAATATTCCAATGATCATCATCGACATTCCGTTTAACCCGGATTATGAAGTTTCTGATGCTCAGGTCGCATATGTCAAAGCGCAGTTCTTGGAAGCGATTAAACAACTGGAAGAACTGACCGGAAAAAAATGGACCGAAGAAAAATTCCAGGAAGTTATGGAATATTCCGGCCGAACCAGTCGAGCCTGGTTGGCGGCAACATCTGAAGCGAAACATACGCCTTCACCGTTTAATGGTTTTGATCTGTTAAACCACATGGCAGTGATGGTAACCGCCCGCGGTAAAAAAGAAGCGGCGGAAGCCATGGAAGTTCTTCATAAAGAGTATCTGGAAAATGTTGAAACCGGCAACAGTACCTTCCGAGCGGAAGAAAAACATCGGATTATGTTCGAAGGAATCGCTTGCTGGCCGTATCTGCGGGCAACATCGACAGGGTTGAAAAGCCGTGGCATCAATATGGTCACAACCATTTATGCCGATGCTTTTGGTTTTATCTATGACGATTTTGATGGCATGGTCAAAGCTTATTGTAATGTACCAAATGCGATGAACCTGGAACATGCCCGGGATAAACGGGTAAAACTGATCAAAGACAATCATGTTGAAGGTTTATTGGTTCATACCAATCGCTCATGTAAATTATGGAGCGGATTTATGGCTGAAATGAGTCGACAGATTTCAGAAGAATGCGAAATTCCTCATGTCGCATTTGACGGCGATCAGGCGGATCCGCGAAATTTCTCGGAAGCGCAATATGAAACCAGAGTCCAAGGTTTAACCGAAATTATGGAATCAAAAAAAGGAGGCTGCTAAGATGTCGGTTTTAAAAGAAAGTTTACAAGCATTTCATAAAATTGCATCCTCACCAAAGGAACAATTAAAAAAATACCTCGCTCAGGATAAAAAAGTTGTCCTTTGTGC
>PGZR01000167.1 GCA_002841405.1 Firmicutes bacterium HGW-Firmicutes-4
TACCGACAATTGTTACATCATGTTGTACGCATCGGAGCGGACACGGCAAAGCCTGTCCGATTCCGCAGCGAACAACAGATTAACAATTGGTCGGTACGGGATCTCACCGATAACCTTAAAAATTAAGCCATGACTTCCTTGACGGCATTGTAGATGTCGACATCGTTGGGCAGGACAAAGTTTTCCAGGTTGGGTGCAAAGGGAATTGGGGTATCCAGGGCGTTGACCCGTTTAATCGGGGCATCCAGATTGAAGAAGCAAGATTCCGAAATCATCGCTGCCAATTCCCCGGCAAAGCTGCCGCGTTTGACTTCTTCAGTAGCAATAACCACCCGGGTTGTTTTTTCAATTGAATTGAAAATCATCTGCTTATCCAGGGGATAGAGGGTGCGGGGATCAATGACTTCCACAGAAATCCCTTCCGTCTCCAGTTTGGCGGCGGCTTTAAGAGCCTCATGAACCATTTTACCAGTGGCCACCACGGTAATATCAGTGCCGGCTCGTTTGATGTCGCCGATACCCAATTTAATCGGAACAATCACATCATCTACTTCGCCCTTCATGCCGTACATCGCTTTATGCTCAACGAACATGACCGGATCCTCGTCATCGATGGCGCTGAGCATTAGACCCAGGGCGTCCTGCGGTGTGGATGGATAAACAACCTTTAATCCGGGAACATGAGTTAACCAGGCTTCTAATGACTGGGAATGTTGGGCTGCAGCACTGACACCACCGCCACCAGGTAAACGGACTACCATCGGCACGGAAATATTTCCACCGAACATATAACGCATTTTAGCAGCCTGATTGACCAACTGATCCATCCCCACAGTTAAGAAGTCAATAAACATCAGCTCGGCAATGGGGCGTAAGCCAGTGGCAGCCGAACCGACGGCACAGCCAATGATAACACCTTCGGAAATAGGGGTATCGCGAACCCGTTTATCACCAAACTCATCAAAAAGACCGGCTGTGACACCGAAACAGCCACCAAAGGCACCGACATCTTCTCCGAAAATACAAACATTTTCATCTTCCAGCATTCTAATCCGCATTCCTTCACGAATGGCTTCTCCATATGTCATTTGTTTCATCTTGAACGAACCTCCTCAACAATATCATAATAAATATCTTTAACCGCACTGGATAATTCCGGATAAGCACTGGCATTGGCAAATTCAATCGCTTCGGCAATTTCTTTAACGACAGAGTCCTGAAGTGCTTTTAGTTCAGAAGCCGTTACGATTTCGCTATCGATCATGTGTTTCTCAATCCGTGGCATGGGATCTTTTTTCATCCACATTTCCTGCTCTTCGGTGGGTTTGTATTTACCTGCATCGCCTTCGAAATGGCCGCGTTGGCGGTAAGTTTTGCATTCGATGAGGGTCGGACCCTGACCATTTCGGGCGCGTTTAACGGCTTCAACAGCGGCTTCGTGAACGGCAATCACATCATTTCCATCCACCGAGATGCCGGGAATACCATAGGCGGTACCGCGATCAGCAATATCTTTAATGGCCTGATGACGGGATTGACTCATGGAGATACCGTAGCCATTGTTTTCGCAGACAAAAACAACCGGCAGTTTCCAGATGCTGGCCAGATTCATGGATTCATGGAAGGTTCCCTGATTGGTTGAGGCATCACCAAAAAAGCAGACGCAGACTTGGTCAGTGCCCCGGTATTGAGCACTGAAGCCGGCACCAACAGCCAGATTATGTCCAGCTCCAACGATACCGTTGGCGCCCAGAATACCCTTAGTCGCATCGGCAATGTGCATGGAACCGCCTTTGCCTTTGCAATAGCCGGTTTCTTTTCCGTATAGTTCGGCCATCATATATTTCAGATCGCCACCTTTGGCGATGATGTGACCATGACCACGGTGAGTACTGGTGATGTAGTCCTCATCGTTAAGGGCCTGGCAGACACCAGTGGCAACAGCTTCTTCACCTAAATAGAGGTGCACAAAACCGGGGATTGCCCCTTCGGCAAAAAGGTTCATGGCCTTTGTTTCAAATTCCCTGATTCGTTTCATGCGGATGTACATGTCTTTGATAATCGCTTTATCAAGTTTCATAAATTCAATATTCTCCTTTTTTGTATTATCCAAAGAACTTGGATAACTTATTCTAATAACAAGAACTGTGCCAACTTTTAAATTCAGGAAACGCTTTTTTTAAATGGCCTGATAATGGGGTTTTAACTGAGAGTAGATTTTTTTGAACAAAAAAATACGCCAGATTGCTCTGACGTATCTCATATTTGCGAATCATACGTCTCAAAAACAAGAAAATTCTCACATTTGAGACGCGTAGCGATAATCTTTGATATCGATGTTGTATTTTTTTATTTTGCGGTAAAGGGAAGCCCGGCTCAAGCCCATCATTTCGGCGGAGGCCTCGACACAGCCTTGGGTTTCTTTGAGGATTTTTTCTAGATTGGCTTTAACCAGATCATCCAGGGTGGGGCTGGCGGCGATCGGCAGAACGCTGGTTTCTTCGCTATATTTTGGTGGGGGTGTGGGTAGATATTCTTTTAAAATAATCGGTTCGGGACACAGGTAAAAGGTTCGTTCAATGTAATTCTGGAGTTCCCTGACGTTGCCTGGCCAGGGATGAAGCTTAAGACCTTCCAGGAACTCCTTAGAAAAGGTTTTGGTATGTTCGGGATATTCCCGGTTGAGGCGGTCCAGGAAGTGGGAGGCGGCCCAGACAATATCATCGCCCCGCACCCGCAGCGGTGGAATGTGGAGATAAATCACATTCAGACGGAAATAGAGATCTTCCCGAAAGCTTTTGTTTTTAACCTCCTGCTCGAGATTACGGTTGGTGGCAGCAAGAATCCGGATATTCAGCTTGCGTTCGCTTTGGCTGCCGATTCGGGAAACAGTACAGGTTTCCACCACCCGGAGCAGCTTGGCCTGAACTTCCAGTGGCATTTCGCCAATTTCGTCCAGAAAAATGGTGCCGCCTTCGGCCAATTCAAATTTGCCCGGCTTGCCTTCGCTGAGGGCCCCGGTAAAGGCCCCTTTGACGTAGCCAAAGAGTTCACTTTCAACCAGATCCCGGGGTAAACAGGCACAGTTGACCACAATAAAGGGACCCTGGGAAAAGCCGCTAGCCCGGTGAATGGCATGAGCAAACATTTCTTTACCGGTACCACTTTCACCTTCGATCAGGATACATTTTTTAAAGCGGGCCATTTTTTCGGCCGTTTTGATAATCATTCGCATCTGAGCATTCTGAGTGATAATGTCATCAAAGGTATAGGTGGCCACATTACCGCTGACCCGGTTGACAGCGCTATGAAGATGCTTGATTTCGCGGATGCCGATGGAATAACCTTGAATTTTATCATTTTCCAGAATGCGGGAAATATTGGCACTGCATTGGATTTTACGACTGCCGATATGAGCAGTGACATCCGTGTAGTAACGAGTAGTTTCATCGAGATTCCAGATTTCCCCGTCAACGTCCATTTTCCTGAAGATTTTTTTAAAGCCGATGTCGTTGAATTCGTCCATATTAAGGTGGAGAACTTTTTGAGCACCAACATTCATCCATTGGAGATTACAGTTTTCGTCGGTTACCAGAATCCCATCCTCGGTGCTGTCCAGAGAAGCCGACATGGACCGATAAGTATGGGATAGGGCCAATTCATTCTCGATGCTGTAGGTTGCAGCTACAACGATCCCCAGGGTATGGGAGTGGAGCTTGTGGCTTTCGCCGGACATGTTAAGCACGCCGATGATCTCCCCTTTGACATTGTGAATGGTGGTGGCGGAACAAGTCCAGGTATGATGGGAAACACAGTAGTGCTCAGCACCAACAACATGAACCGGGCCATCTTCATCCAGGGCAATCCCGATGGCGTTGGAACCCACCGCCTCATTGGTCCAGACGGTACCCTTTAAAAAACGCAGTTCGGAAGCCCGCATACTGACCACCTCATCGCCGATGGTGTCGAGCAAAACACCGTTTTTGTCGGTTAAAACCAAAACAAAATGGGAAGATAAAACGATTTCATAAAGGTTTTGCATGATCGGCTGGGCGATTTTGATCAGTTCCCGGTTT
>PGZR01000168.1 GCA_002841405.1 Firmicutes bacterium HGW-Firmicutes-4
CCTGAAACCAGAAAAAGAGGGGTTGTTTTGCGAGAAAATTTTTGGACCGCAGAAAGACTGGGAATGTAACTGTGGTAAGTACAAGCGTATTCGCCATAAAGGCATTGTCTGTGAAAACTGTGGGGTTGAAGTAACTAAGGCTAAGGTTAGACGTGAGCGGATGGGGCATATTGAACTGGCCTCTCCGGTTTCGCATATCTGGTATTTTAAAGGCATCCCCAGTCGAATGGGACTGATCCTGGAAATGTCTCCCAGAAATCTGGAAAAAATTATTTATTTTGCTGCCTATGTGGTCACTGATCCGGGTGAAAGTAATTTTGATTTCAAACAGATCCTCACTGAAGCGGAATATAAAGAAGCCAAGAGTCAGTTTGGCAATAAGTTTACCGCCAGCATTGGTGCCGAAGCGATTCAGGAATTACTGAAACTGGTTGACCTGGATCAGGAATCGGCTGTGCTGAAGGAAGAACTAAAAGGCAGCTCCGGTCAGAAAAAAATCCGGGTCGCCCGTCGTCTGGAAGCGGTTGAAGCGTTTAGAAATTCAACCAACCGTCCGGAATGGATGATTCTGGAAACCATTCCGGTTATTCCGCCGGAATTGCGGCCGATGGTCCAGTTGGATGGGGGTCGTTTTGCGACCTCGGATCTGAATGACCTTTACCGCCGGGTCATTAACCGAAATAACCGGCTGTTAAAACTGCTGGAACTGGATGCTCCGGATATCATTGTTCAAAATGAAAAGCGGATGCTTCAGGAAGCCGTCGATGCCTTAATTGACAATGGTCGCCGCGGTCGGGCTGTCACCGGACCGGGTAACCGTCCCTTTAAATCCCTCAGTGATATGCTTAAGGGTAAACAGGGTCGATTCCGTCAGAACCTTTTGGGGAAACGGGTTGACTACTCGGGCCGTTCGGTTATTGTCGTTGGACCGGATCTGAAAATGTTCCAATGTGGACTCCCTAAAGAAATGGCAATTGAATTATTCAAGCCGTTTGTGATGCGGGAACTGGTTGGCCGTAACCTGTCCCAAAACATTAAAAGTGCAAAAAAAATGGTCGAAAAACTGGATCCGATGGTCTGGGATGTGCTGGAAGATGTTATTCAGGAACATCCAGTGCTGTTAAACCGAGCGCCGACCCTCCATCGCCTGGGTATTCAAGCCTTTGAGCCAATTCTGGTTGAAGGTAAAGCGATCAAACTCCATCCGCTGGTATGTACCGCCTACAATGCCGATTTTGATGGCGATCAGATGGCTGTCCATGTACCCTTATCAGTCGAAGCTCAGGCAGAAGCCCGCTTCCTGATGCTGGCGTCCAATAATATTCTTAAACCGCAAGATGGAACGGCGGTTGTTGCTCCAACCCAGGATATGATCTTAGGTACCTATTACATGACCATCTATAAGAAAGATGGCAAAGGCACAAATAGTGTCTTCCGTGATCTGGACGAAATGGAAATGGCTTACTTCAATAAAGAAGTCGAGCTTCATGCTCAGGTTAAGGTGCGAATTACCAAAGAAATTGATGGCGAAGAAATGACCCGTTTAGTCGATGGGACCGTGGGCCGGTTCATTTTTAATACCATTATTCCTCAGGAACTGGGTTTTGTTAAACGTGACACCATCGAAGAAAAATTTGCCCTGGAAGTTGACCGCCAGGTTAATAAAAAAGTATTGTCGGAAATTGTTGAACGATGCTATAAAACTTATGGTCCCACCAAAACATCCGAAGTATTGGATGAAATTAAACGCTTAGGTTTTAAATTCTCAACCAGAGGTGCGATTACCGTTGGGGTCAGTGATATGGAAGTTCCTAAAAACAAAGAGGAAATTCTATCCCGGGCCGATGACAAGATCACCGAAAATATGAACCTTTATCGTCAAGGTTTTATCAGTGATGATGAACGTTACAACAACGTTGTCGAGATCTGGAACAAAGCCACTGATGAGGTCACCGAGGCGCTGTTAGATCACCTTGAAGATCTGAATCCGATTAACATGATGGCGGATTCCGGGGCCCGAGGTAGTAAGAACCAGATCCGACAGTTAGCCGGGATGCGTGGTCTGATGGCCAACCCAAGTGGTCGCATCATCGAGTTACCAATCCGTTCAAACTTCCGTGAAGGGCTAAACGTATTGGAGTTTTTCTCCTCCACCCATGGGGCCCGAAAAGGTCTGGCGGATACCGCCCTTAGAACCGCCGATTCCGGTTACCTGACCCGACGTCTGGTTGACGTCAGCCAGGATGTGATTGTCCGTGAAGATGATTGCGGCACCACCCGGGGCTATGAAGTTTCGACTATTAATGATCACGGCGAAATTATCGAAACCTTGCATGAACGATTGGTCGGCCGATATGCTTTTGAAGATGTGGTTCATCCGGAAACAGGCGAAGTTCTGGCACCGGCTAATGAGATCATCTCAACTGAAATGGCTGACAGTATTGATAAAGCCGGGATTGAAAAAGTGTTAATTCGCGCCGCCTTCAATTGTCAGTCCAAATATGGGGTCTGTAAGACCTGCTATGGGGTGGATTTAACTACCTGGCGACCGGTTGAAATCGGCGAAGCAGTTGGTATTATTGCCGCCCAGTCGATTGGTGAGCCGGGTACCCAGCTGACCATGCGTACCTTCCATACCGGTGGGGTTGCTTCAGCAGACGATATCACCCAGGGTCTTCCCCGTATCGAAGAGCTTTTCGAAGCTCGAAAACCGAAAGGCCAGGCGATTATTTCAGAAATTGACGGTCGGGTAGAAATTCAAGATACCCAGAAGAAAACGGAAGCAGTTGTTACCGGTGCAGACGGGGATATGAAGGTCTACCTGATTCCTTACGGCTCTCGATTGCGAGTACATACCGGCGATCAGGTCATTGCCGGAGATGAGATCACCGAAGGTTCCATTAACCCCAGTGATATTTTGCGCATTCAGGGGATTGACCATGTTCAGCAATACTTGCTGCAGGAAGTACAAAAAGTTTACCGAATGCAAGGGGTACACATTGGCGACAAGCATTTGGAAGTTATTATCCGTCAAATGCTTAGAAAAGTTAAGATTGAAAACCCTGGTGACACCGCCTTACTGGCCGGCAGCTTAGTCGATATCTTCAATTTCGAAGAAGAAAACCGCGCCGCCCGGGAAAACGGTGGCGAAGAAGCGACAGCCAGCCGGGAACTGCTGGGTATCACCAAAGCATCACTGGCAACTGACTCATTCTTATCAGCCGCATCCTTCCAGGAAACCACCCGGGTTCTTACCGACGCTGCCATCAAAGGCAAGGTTGACCCCCTGATTGGACTTAAAGAAAATGTTATCATCGGACAATTGGTGCCAGCCGGTACCGGTGTCAAGATGTATGGTGACATTGATCTGGTCTATGAACGGGAAGAGGAAGATATTTATGAGGATATGATCGAAGAAGATGTTCTGACCGAATCGTTGGATATTGTTTTTGATGATGATATTTTAAATGCTTATGTTGAAGAAGAACAGGAAGAAACGGAAGACGCTATTATTACCGATCTCGACATTTTCGATCTGGATTTCTTATCAAAAGAATAATTCTTGACATTTAAGACTCAAACATGTATAGTTATTAGGTGTGTTTAGAGAAGTACACAGACAGCAAGAAGGAGGAACCGATGAATCAATTTGTTGATGTTTCAAAAGTGATTGGAATGAAACAAACTCTTAAGGCTGTAAAAGAAGGCAAAGCACTCAAAGTCATTTTGGCAGAAGATACCGATGAAAGTATCAAAAAAAGCATTGTCGAATGTTGTGATAACCATCAGATCGCGGTTGAACGGGTTGAAACCAAGGTGGGACTCGGAAAAGCCGGCGGGATAGATCGGGCCGCAGCCGTCATTGCCATTATCAAATAATCCGAATCGGGGTTGTCTTTGAGACAGCCCTGGTTCCATCACAAGTCATTAATAATCGTTTCGGTTATTGATATATTATTATTAAAAGGAGGTGCAGGACTAAATGCCTACAATTAATCAGCTTGTAAAAAAAGGAAGAAAACGCATGGTAGAAAAAACAAAAACTCCAGCGTTGAAA
>PGZR01000169.1 GCA_002841405.1 Firmicutes bacterium HGW-Firmicutes-4
CAGAAAAATGTTATCCATAATGCCAAATATTTTGCCAAATGTCTGGCTGATGCCGGCCTGGATGTGGCTGGCGATCCGGCGATCTCTTACACCGAGACCCATCAGGTGGTGGTGCGGGTTGGTTATGGCAGCGGTCCGGAAGTGGCCAATCGACTGGAAGATAACAATATTATCATCAACTATCAGGCCACCCCGGAAGAAGAGGGCTTTACCGCTTCGGGTGCCATCCGTATCGGCGTGGCGGAAATGACCCGGTTTGGTTTTGGTGACAAAGAGTTTGCTGAAACCGCGGGCTTGATGGCCGATGTCATTTTAAGAAATAAAGATGTCAAAGAAGAGGTGACGAAGCTGAGAGGCAACTTCACCAAGCTTAACTATTGTTTTGACGACGAAGCGATTGCCGCCCAGCTGGAAAAACTAAAATCAACGTTATAAAGGGGGAATAAGAGTGGCATCCTACATATCCAATACCACAGAGCAACAAAAATCCATGCTTTCAGAGATGGGAAACGATTCGATCCAGGAACTTTTTGCTGACATCCCGGAAGCGGTGTGTCTGAATCGGGAACTGGAATTACCACCGGCCTTATCAGAACTGGAGCTGGCCAGCTACTTGCGAAAGCTGTCCCAGAAGAACATAAATCTTGATGACTACAGCTGTTTTATCGGCGCCGGGGCTTATGATCATTTCATCCCCAGCGTGGTCGGTAATCTGATCTCGCGGCAGGAGTATTATACTGCCTACACTCCCTATCAGCCGGAAATCAGTCAGGGTACCCTGCAGGCAATCTTCGAGTTTCAGTCAATGATCTGTGAGCTGACCGGCATGGACATTGCCAATGCCTCGATGTATGATGGCGCCACGGCTCTGGCAGAGGCGGTCGCCATGGCCTGTAGCCATACCGGAAGAAATGAGGTATTGATCGCCAATACCGTTCACCCGGAGAGCCGGGAAGTGTTAAAAACCTATGCCCACTATAAGGGTATCGTAGTTAAAGAGATCGGCTACCATAACGGCAGCATTGATCTAGACGCTCTGACCGCGGTGTGTTCCGATCAAACAGCGGCGGTGATCGTTCAGAGTCCCAATTTTTTCGGGATCATTGAAGATCTCGGCCAGGCTGCCGGACTGGCGCACCAGCATAAGGCACTGCTGATAGCGAGTGTCGATCCGATTTCGCTGGCGATCCTTAAATCCCCGGGCGAACTGGGAGCCGATATTGTCGTTGGCGATGGCCAGTGTTTGGGTAATCCGATCAGTTTTGGCGGACCGGGTCTGGGTTTCATGGCCACCTCCAAGGCATTGATGCGGAAGCTGCCGGGCCGGGTTGTTGGTGAGACTACCGATGTCGATGGCAAACGTGCCTTTGTGCTGACCTTGCAGACCAGAGAACAGCATATTCGCCGGGACAAGGCGACTTCTAACATTTGTTCAAATCAGGCCTTAAATGCGCTGGCGGCAACGATATACATGACCGTTCTCGGTAAAGAGGGGTTAAAAGAAGTGGCCACCCTCTGCCTCAACAAAGCCCATTACCTCCATGATCGGCTGACCCAAACGGAGAAATTTACTCCCGTTTTTTCAGCCCCCTTTTTCAAGGAATTTGCAGTGACCAGCGCCGGTGATACCGAAGCACTAAACGATGCTCTGCTCGTAGATCAGATTATCGGCGGTTATGCGCTGGAGCAGTCTTATCCGGAATTAAAAAACGGCTGGTTGCTGGCGGTGACCGAAAAACGGACTCGGGCAGAAATGGACAGTTTAGCAGAAAAGGCGGTGAACCATTGTGATTAAGAACGAAGCATTGATTTTTGAAAAGTCAGTATCAGGCCGCAGAACCAGCCTGTTACCGGCCTGCGATGTCCCGGAAAGGGACCTTGGCAGTGTGATTCCGACCGAATTTTTACGGGCTCAGGCCCCGGAACTGCCAGAGGTCAGCGAGGTGGATGCGGTTCGTCACTTTACCGCTTTGTCGAAAATGAATCACGGCGTGGATTCCGGCTTTTACCCGCTGGGTTCCTGTACCATGAAATATAATCCCAAGATTAATGAAGATGTGGCCAGATACAGCGGATTCTCACGAATCCACCCCTATCAGTCGGAAAAAACTGTTCAGGGCGCTCTGGAACTCCTTTATCAAACCGATCTGATGCTGGCGGAGATCACCGGAATGGCCCGGGTATCGCTGCAACCGGCGGCTGGCGCTCATGGCGAAATGGCCGGGCTGATGATTATCAAAGCTTATCATGAGAGTCGGAGTGACGCCAAGCGACAAAAAATTGTCGTACCGGATTCATCCCATGGCACCAATCCGGCTTCGGCATCAGTGGTTGGTTTCGATGTGATCGAAGTGAAATCAAGCGAATCTGGCGGCGTCGATATCCCGTCATTAAAGGCTGTGATGAGTGATGAGATTGCCGGGCTGATGCTCACCAATCCCAGCACCCTGGGCTTGTTTGAAGAAAACATTGTCGAAATAGCCGAGATTGTTCATCAGGCCGGCGGACTGCTCTATTATGACGGGGCCAATATGAATGCCATTATGGGCAAGACCCGCCCCGGTGACATGGGCTTTGATGTGGTGCACCTTAATCTGCACAAAACCTTCAGTACCCCTCATGGCGGCGGCGGTCCGGGTTCCGGTCCGGTGGGGGTAAAAAAAGAGTTGGTTCCCTTCCTGCCGGGACCCGTGGTGGAACAGGCCGACGATGCCTATTATCTCGATGATAACCGCCCCTTGTCAATTGGCCGGGTGAAATCTTTTTATGGCAATTTTGGGGTGGTGGTTAAAGCCTTTACCTACATCCGCTCATTGGGGGCTGTGGGTCTTCGGGAAGCATCAGAAACAGCGGTGCTCAATGCCAATTATATCCGCGCCAGACTCCAGAATGATTATGAATTGCCTTTCGGCAAGATCTGTATGCATGAGGTGGTTTTCTCGGCCCAAAAGCAGATGAAGTTTGGGGTTTCGGCCCTTGATATTGCCAAACGGCTGATAGATTTTGGTTATCATCCGCCGACGATTTATTTCCCCTTGATAGTTAAAGAAGCGTTGATGATTGAACCGACAGAGACGGAAAGCAAGGAAACCCTGGACGAGTTTATTGAAGCGATGCTGCAAATTGCCAGAGAAGCCGAAACAAACCCTGAGCTGTTAAAAGAAGCCCCCCACGATACCATCGTGAAACGGTTGGATGAGGTCAAGGCGGTGCGAAAACCGGTACTACGCTATGCCAAAGAGGTATAAAGAGGAGTAACCGCTTAAAAAGTTATTTCCGGGGTAAATAGATAAAACAAATGGATCGCGACAGCACCAATTGGTGTTTAAAAACTGGCTGACGCCTGAAAATTGAGGTTGGCATGAATGTATTTGATATTATCGGACCGATTATGGTGGGCCCATCCAGTTCCCATACGGCCGGAGCAGTGCGGATCGGAAAAATCGCCAGAACGGTGGCCGGTGGGCAGCCGGCAGCAGTGACCATTGAGCTTTATGGCTCCTTTGCCCAAACCTACAAAGGCCACGGTACCGATAAGGCGATTATTGCCGGGCTGTTGGGGATGGCGCCGGATGATGAGCGGATCAAGGATAGTCTGGAGCTGGCTCGGCAGGCAGGAATGACGTTTAAATTCAGGAAATCCCACAACAAAGAAGTTCATCCCAATACGGCTCTGATTTCAGCGGTTGATCAAGCCGGTAAAAAAATAATTGTCCAGGGATCGTCAGTCGGTGGTGGCCGAATCGTGGTTAACCGGATTAACGAAATCAATGTTAAATTCAATGGTGAATACTATACCCTGCTGATCCCCCACACCGATACCCCCGGGGTGATTGCGGCGGTGACCAATCTGCTGGCAGATCAGGGAATTAACATTGCCGAGCTGAATATGTACCGTTCCCATCGTGGCGGGGAGGCGATGATGGTGATTGAGACCGATCAGGCCGTAAAAGGTGAGCAGATCAGT
>PGZR01000170.1 GCA_002841405.1 Firmicutes bacterium HGW-Firmicutes-4
TAAAAATCAGGAATTCAGACGAAAAATATGATCATTATAAAATGGAGATATTATGAATCGAGAAAAATCAGAAAAATTATTTATCGAAGCTGAAAAGTATATACCTGGCGGCGTCAACAGTCCGGTGCGGGCCTTTAAATCAGTGGAGATGCCACCGGTTTTTATTGACCACGGTAAAGGCGCCAAAATTTATGATGTCGACGGCAACGAGTATACCGACTATATCTGTTCCTGGGGCCCCCTGATTTTAGGTCATGCCTCACCGGTTTACTTTGAAGGGATTCAGGAAGCGCTGCAAAAAGGCACCAGCTTTGGTGCTCCGACCGCCATTGAGGTCGAGGTGGCCAAACTGATTACCGAAGCCTATCCTTCCATGGAAATGGTGCGGATGGTCAGTTCCGGAACCGAAGCCACAATGAGTGCCCTGCGGGTCGCCAGAGGCTATACTGGCCGGGATAAGATTATCAAATTTGAAGGCTGTTACCACGGCCATGCCGATGGCCTGCTGGTCAAATCCGGGTCCGGTACCCTGACCTTTGGAGTGCCGACCAGCTCAGGGGTAACCCCGGGAACGGCCAAGGACACCTTAGTAGCAACCTATAACGACATTGCCAGCGTTAAAGCCCTCTTTGCCGAAAACCCCGGTGAAATTGCCGCCGTCATCGTCGAACCGGTGGCCGGTAACATGGGCGTTGTCGCCCCGGATCTGGATTTTATGAAAGCGCTGCGGGCGATCACCGCGGCTGAAGGAACAGTACTGATTTTTGATGAAGTCATCACCGGATTCCGCTTGGCTTACGGCGGTGCCCAGGAAGTCCTGGATATTAAACCAGATATGACCACCTTAGGGAAGATCATCGGTGGTGGTATGCCCGTCGGCGCCTATGGCGGAAGTCGGGATATCATGGCAACCGTGGCACCCTTAGGCGGCGTTTATCAGGCCGGTACCCTGTCGGGAAACCCCATCGCGATGAAAATGGGGCTGAACACCCTAACCTACCTGCGGGATCATCCCGAGGTTTACACCGAAATGGAAGAAAACGCCAAGCTGTTAGAAGCCGGCTTTAAAGCCAACATCGAAAAAACCGGGGTCAAAGCCCAGATGGTCCGTTTCAAAGGCATGACCTGCTGCTTCTTTACCGATGTGCCCATCGATGGCTATGCCGCTGTTATGACCTCGGACACCAAAGCCTACACCAAATATTTCAAATCAATGCTGGATGCCGGCAACCTGATGCCACCAGCCCAATTCGAAGGTATTTTCCTCTCCGCCGCCCACACCAAAGCGGACATCGAAAAAACCATCGCCGATCACTATCAGGCATTAAAAAGTTTATAAGTAAAAAAATGCAAGTATTAATAGGCTTTGCTGTCAGAAAAAGATATAACTAGATCTGACCGGAAACTGGATAGAAGGAAATACAGTAGTACCGACAATTGTTACATCATGTTGTCTGCATCAAGGCGGACACGGCATCGCCTGTCCGAGCTTGCAGCAGACAACAGATTAACAATTGGTCGGTACGGTAACATTTGACAAACCTTAGCCGGTACGAAAACAGTTTAGTATTTAGGATCGTCAGCAAAGCTAACCCAAGTTCTATAATAACAAATAACATAAATAGGAGAACCATTTAATGGAAAAAAAAGCGTTACTGGTCATCAGTTTTGGTACATCTTACCCTGAGACCCGAAAAAAAACCATCGAGGCGACCGAGAACCGCTTAAAGGAAGCGTTCCCGGACCATGATTTTTATCGAGCCTTTACATCCCGAATGATCATCAACAAACTGAAGACCCGGGACAACGAAAGCGTGGATACCCCGCAAGAAGTCCTTAAAAAGCTTAAAGCAGCCGGATATACCCACGTACAGTGTCAAACCACCCATATCATCAATGGCTATGAGTACGACATTACCTTAAAAGAACTAAAGGCCTTTGAAAAAGACTTTGCATCCCTGACTCTGGGCCGGCCACTGTTAACCACGGTAGAAGATTACGAAGAAACTGTCGATATCGTGATGAAGCAGATGCCCAAGCTCAAAAAAGGCGAAGCCCTGGTTTATATGGGCCATGGCAGTGATCACCACGCCAATTCCACCTATCCCTGCCTGGATTATATGTTTAAAATGAAGGGATATGAGGATGTTTATGTGGGAACCGTAGAAGGTTTTCCGGAGCTGGAAAACATTGTACCCTTATTGCAGGAAAAGAAATATAAAAAGATTTATCTGGCACCCTTCATGTTGGTAGCTGGCGATCATGCGATTAATGATATGGCTAGTGATGAGGAAGACTCCTGGCGAACCGTTCTTGAAGATGAGCGGTTTAAAGTCGAATGTATCCTGGAAGGCCTGGGTGAATATGCCGGCATTCAGAACATGTTTTTAGATCACTTGAAGAAAGCACAGCCTGTTACAGAAATGTAGGAATGGAAATAAAATTAGAAAGAAAGTTTAGGAGAAATTATTGATGAATACAGTGTATATGGTGGGTGCAGGCCCAGGAGATCCAGAACTTATTACCGTTAAGGGTCAACGAATAGTCAACGAAGCAGATATTATTATTTATGCCGGGTCACTAGTCAACAAAGCCATTATTGCCGGTCATAAACCGGAGGCCGAAATTTTTAATTCCGCATCGATGACTTTAGATGATGTCATTGCCGTGATTAAACGGGGAACTGAAGAAGGCAAAAAAATTGCCCGGGTTCATACTGGTGATCCATCCATTTATGGCGCCATCCGGGAACAAATGGACCGCTTGGATGAATTGGGAATCCCCTTTGATGTGATCCCCGGAGTCAGCTCCTTTGTGGCATCGGCAGCAGCCCTTAAAAAAGAATTTACCCTGCCAGATGTATCTCAAACGGTTATTTTAACCCGCTTGGAAGGTCGAACTCCGGTGCCGGAAAAAGAAAAGTTGGAAGATCTGGCCTCCCATCAGGCGTCTATGTGCATTTTCCTGTCGGTCCAAATGATTGATGATGTGGTTAAGCGATTAATGAAGCATTATGCCCCAACCACCCCGATTGCCATTATCCAACGGGCGACCTGGGAAGATCAGAAAATTGTCATGGGAACGCTGGAAACCATTGCTCAAAAAGTAAAAGACGAAAATATCACCAAAACCGCCCAAATTTTAGTTGGTGATTTTCTGGGCGACGAATACAGCTTATCCAAGCTGTATGATCCCAGTTTCACTCACGAATACCGTCAAGGGGTTGAATAAAACCGTGAAAACAGAAAAATGGGCCATTGTCACCCTGTCCCAGGATGGCATGGTTTTGGCCAACCGGTTGGCCAAACATCTGGATGACCGGGAATGTCAGATCTACACCAAAGAAAAATACGCCAACGAAACCACAAAAATTATCACCACCGATATTACTACCTTTATGGGCAGCATCATCGGGGAATACCAGATTATCTGTTGTATTATGGCAACCGGCATTGTGGTGCGGTCCATTGCCCCCCATCTGGAGCATAAATCCTCTGATCCGGGGATTTTGGTGATGGATACCAATGGGAAGTTTGTCATTAGTCTGCTGTCCGGCCATTTGGGTGGGGCCAATGACGCAGCCCGGCTGGTCGCCAAACGACTGGGTGCTCAGGCGGTGATTACCACCGGCACCGATGTTAAAGGTACCATGGCCGTGGATGTGCTGGCGCAGAAAATTAATTGCACGATTGATAATTTTACTGATGCCAAAGATGTGACTGCGCTGATTTTAAATAATGATCCGATTGCCCTATATAATCTAGAAAACTGTGATTTGGATGCGGTTATTCTGCCAAAGAATATTGAAACGGTGACAGATTTAACGGAGATAAACAAATATGCAGGCATCATTATGACAACGCTGGATACCAAAAAAGAAGACCTGCCAATTCCCAGCGTCAAGCTGGTGCCCCGGAAACTGGTGCTGGGTGTAGGCTGCCGCCGGGATACCCCGGGAGAGCGGATCATTCAGGCCATACAGGAGACCCTGACAGCGCTGAATCTCAATGAAAAAGGGATTAAGTCGTTAGCTACCATCGGACTGAAAGCCGATGAACCGGGAATCATTGAAGCAGCGGCCTTCTTCAAAGCAAAAAAAATCATCATTCCCAATGAAATGGTTCAAATGGTCCAAAGCCGTTTTGAAGCATCGGATTTTGTTTTTAAAACAACAGGACTGTATGCCGTTTCTGAGCCCTGCGGTTTTGTTGCCTCGGGTTTTGGAAAATGCCTGCTGCAAAAACAGAAACTGGGCGGAATCACCTTGTCGGTGTGGCTGGATGAGAATTAAAAAATTTACCTTGTTAAAAAAAGGAGAAAAAATGAGCAAAATTTATGTCACAGGGATTGGTCCCGGACTATATGAACATATGACTGAGGCAGCAAAAGCCAGTCTGGAAGATGCGGATATTATTGTTGGTTACAAAACCTACATCGATATTATTGCCGATTTAATTGGTGATAAGGAAGTGCTGTCTTCCGGGATGCGGCGTGAAATTGACCGCTGTGAAAAAGCATTGGAACTGGCTGAACAAGGGAAAAAAATCTGTCTGGTCAGCAGCGGTGATGCTGGTGTTTTCGGGATGGCCGGAATCATGCTGGAAATCGTTGAAGCAAAAAACAGCGATGTGGAAGTAGAAATTATTCCCGGTATTTCAGCTGCAAATGCGGCAGCATCAACACTGGGGGCGCCATTGATGCATGACTATGCCGTCATCAGCCTTAGTGATTTGCTGACCGACTGGGCCGTCATCGAAAAACGCCTTCACTGTGCCGGCGAAGGGGACTTCATTATTACTTTATATAACCCCAAAAGCAAGGGCCGTCCCCACAATATTGAAAGCGCCCAGGAAATTCTGCTGAAATATAAAGCGCCGGAAACCCCGGTAGGCATTGTCCGTAATGCCAAACGTAAGGACGAGTCTTATGTCATTACAACCCTGAAAAAAATGAATGAAGCAGATATTGATATGTTTTCCATGGTTATCATCGGCAATTCCAAGACCTATGTGACCCGGGATCAACTAAAAATGATTACCCCGAGAGGTTATCAACTGTGATTCTGGTATTGGGAGGAACCCTTGACAGCCGATTATTAACCGATCTTCTGCTTGAAGAAGGGAAAGAAGTCTGCTATTCGTCGCTGACCAATATTGCGGCACGCTGCGGGAAACCATCACCATTTATAATATCAGTCTCTGTATTGATGCCACCCACCCCTATGCCCGGGAAATTTCCGAAAATGCTATTTGGGCCTGCGACGCCATGAATATCGATTATATTCGGCTGGAAAGACCATCGAATATCGATGAAGGAACAGATATTGTTGCCTATAACACCTACGAAGAAGCCCGGGAGTATCTGATTGGCGCAATGGGAAAAAGCGACCGCAATATTTTATTGACCACCGGCAGCCGTCAACTGGAAGCTTTTGACGGACTACCCAAAGATCGCACCTATATCCGGGTCCTGCCCACGGCAGGGGTGCTAAAAAAATGTGAAAATCTGGGCTACAAGCCCCGACATATCCTGGCCCTCCAGGGCCCCTTCTCAGTGGAAATGAATGTTGCCACGATGAAAGAATACAAAATTGGCTTCGTCGTCACCAAAGATAGCGGTGACGTTGGCGGCATCCGCGAAAAGGTCGAAGCGGCCCGAATGGTCGACGCAAAAATTTTATTCATTCGACGCCCCGCCGTCGCCTATCCCCGGTCTGTTTGCACAGTTGAAGACGCCGTGGTATGCGCATTGAAAAACCATTAGAATTTTGACTTAGGAAGAAAAAAAGGAGAAAACATGGCAAAAAATATTATGTTTATGGGTACCGGGTCATCAGTTGGAAAAAGTCTCATCACTGCTGCCATGTGCCGGATACTCGATAACCACGGTTATCATGTGGCACCTTATAAATCCCAGAATATGGCCCTTAATTCGTTTATTACCAAAGATGGCAAAGAAATGGGCCGGGCTCAGGTCGTCCAGGCCGAGTGCGCCCGGATGGAGCCCCAGGTTGAAATGAACCCCGTGTTGCTTAAACCAAACTCGGATGTCGGCTGTCAGGTCATTTTGATGGGAAAAGCCGAATTTAATATGGATGCCATGGATTATCACGCCCATAAACCCAAACTGGTGGAGATCGTGGTTTCGGCCGTCATCGAAGGGGCCGGCAGCCCGGCTGAAATCAACCTGCGGGACAACGACATCGTCAACATGGGACTGGCAGAATTGGTCGATACCCCAGTGGTACTGATCGGCGATATCGACAAGGGTGGCGTTTTTGCCTCCATTTATGGTACGATTATGTTACTGCAACCGGAAGAGCGAGCCCGGATTAAAGGTTTTATCATCAATAAATTCCGAGGTGATGTGGAGCTGTTAAAGCCCGGCATCAAAATGATCGAAGACATGGTCAAGGTGCCCTGTCTGGGCGTCATTCCCTACAAACGCTTTGTTATCGATGATGAAGACAGCGTCAGCGAACGGTTTGATAATAATTCCGAAGGTCTGATTACCATTGGCGTGGTCTATCTGCCTCATCTTTCCAACTTTACCGACTGCACCGCCTTTGAAATGCATCCCGATGTGAAAGTGGAATACTATCGTAACCAGCGGGATCTACAGCTGGCCAACCCGGACTTATTGGTAATCCCCGGCAGTAAAAATACCATCGACGACACCTGTCATGTCATCAACAGTAAAATGGGTGATGAAATCCGGCGAATCCATGATTGCGGGGTACCGATTGTGGGAATTTGCGGCGGTTATCAACTACTGGGCAAAGAAATAAAAGATCCCTTCCAGGTGGAATCAACCCGGGGTAGTATCGAAGGGTTGGGACTATTAAACATCGTTACGACCATTGAAGAAGAAAAGCGAACCGTCCGGACTTCCGGCCAGGTTCAGGGAAATTTCATGGGAATGGAACTGGTTGACATGGAAGTGGAAGGCTACGAAATTCACATGGGCACCAGCGAAGCGCTGGACAATGCCAAACCTTTTGCGATACTGGAAGACGGTACCGTGGATGGCGTGATTGCCGAAGACGGCACCGTGATGGGAACCTATCTTCATGGTATCTTTGACAACGATGGCTTACGGGAAAAAATCATTGAAGCCCTGCGGGTCAAAAAGAATCTTGAAGCCGGTCCGACAGCCTTTGATTTTAAGGCCTTTAAAGAAGAACAATATGATCTGTTGGCTGAGACCGTGGAAGCGAATCTGGATATGAAAAAAATAATGGAAATCATTGGAGAAATAGAAAATTGAATCTAATTGAAGGACTTCCCCTGGGTTTAGGGG
>PGZR01000171.1:0-4407 GCA_002841405.1 Firmicutes bacterium HGW-Firmicutes-4
TTCAGACAGCCATCGCATTTTTCACGATCAATGATGATTCGTTTCATGATTACACCTCCTTAGATGTTTAATTCCTGACGTTTCTTTTCAATGATCGCGTCCAAAGTTTCGGCCGCCGATTTAGCATTGTCATCAATGATCAGTTGTCCGCCGGTAAGAGTTAACATATCTTGAGTGAACACCTGAACAGCCACGGGACTGCCGGTAACAAACGGTGGTAATCCTAAATGGAGCGGTAGACCCAGGGCTAAACCAAAGGCCCCATCAGCCAGGGCTTGTTCTTCCAGCCATTGTGGTGCTGATAAAACCAGCGGTAACTGCGGTAAATCGACGCCGATCGCTTCGGCCAGTTCGGTGGCCACCAGTTCCAGCCGGCCAATGGCCAGACAGGGGCCAAAGTTTAAAACCGGTGGAATCCCCAGACTTTCACAAACCGCCCGTAGTTTTGGTCCGGCCAGGGCTGCCGCTGAAGGTGACATCAGGCCGACATTTTCCAAGCCGCCGGATGAACATCCCGCTGATAAAACCAGAATATCTTTGGCAATCAATTCTTTGACCAGATTAACCGTCAACACATCATGGCCGCCGGCTGTTAAGCTGGAACACCCGACGACGCCGGCAATCCCTTTGATTTCGCCTTTCACGATTAAATCGATCAGCGGTTTCCAGGTTCCGCCCAGGAATGACTTCAGCGACCCCTCACTGACTCCGGTTAAGGTATCGTCGTTGCCGTGGTCAGCATCCATATTCAGAGCAACAACGCCGCGTCGAGCTTGATATGATTCGATTACTGCATCGATAATTTCATTGCTCTGGGATTCTTTTTCTTCGAATATAAATGGTTTCATTTCGGCATTGGCTTTTTTAGAAACATCATCCAGGCAGATCTGTTTGATTTTAAGTTCATCACAGATTGGCTCGATCCCCGGCAAAGTACAATTGAATTCTGATAAGACCGCATCAATGGCGCCGGTGGCCAAAATTGCTTCGCTGGTAAAATTGTTACCGGCATGACCGTTAAATACCTCTTTATAATGTTCGCCGCGCAGCTGCAGATCCTGACCAACACAGGTACAGCCGACCAGTTTAAACCCTTTGGCCCCGACCGCTTTGGCTTTCTCGATAACATCGTCTTGAATCAGGCGATCCTGTAAGTAGGAAAAGATGGAATGTTGATGGCCAGTTATCATGATATTGATATAATCCGTATCGATAACCCGTAAACCCACTGGGGCCAGACGGATCGATGGTTCGCCCAACATCACGTCGTTTAACAGATTGGTCAGCGTTAAACCATAGAGGCCGGTGGAAATACCTAGTTTTAAACAATTCAGATACATATCAACGGGATCAGAATTGAGATTAGTGGATGTTTTAACAACCCCGGCGAACACTTCAGACTTTGCTCCCCCTGGCAGGATCCCCAATTCTTTCCAACGATCGAAACGCGGTTTATAAGCCATTTTTTCAACCAGTTCCATTTTAATATAGTCGGGCTTATATAAATCAGCTAAAACCATATCAGCAATTTTTTCGGCAAGGACATGTTCGTCAGCTTCATTGACTTCAAAGATTTGCGCCAGTTTTGCCAGTGCCAGCTTGCCTTTTAAAACCCCTTTGCTGGCTGCTGTTTTCTTGAGCATCAGCGCAGTGTTTTCAACAATATGGATATAACAGCCAGAACCTGCGGAAACGGCCCGCAGGAAATTTCTGGCCACCATGGTATCGGCAGTGGCTCCGCAGACGCCCTTTGGTCCGTCCGGAGTAATTCGACAAGGCCCATTGGAACAGAGCCGGCAACAAATTCCCTGCAATCCGAAACCACATTTAACACTTTGCCCTTCCATCCGGTGATGGGATGTATCCACGCTGAGATTGGAAATAAAGGTTTCCAGTTTCTGATCCGCACTTGCACAGGTTTTACAACTAAAATTTGAATTCATGTAACCCTCCAGTAATTTATTCTATAATAATCGCGACTGATTTTAAATTTATTAGTTTCTTTTAAAGAATCACTCCTATTAAAATCATGTCTCAATTATAGAACTGGAATAAATATTTGTCAAGAATGATTCTTAGTAAATATTTGTCGAGATCCTCAGCAAAAAATGACAAAAGTCTGATACCTAAGCATCAGACTTTCTAGATGTTAAAATTTATTCACGTATACTGCTAGATCAAGAGTTATTTTCTTAATTTTGATCAGGCAAAAAGCGACAATTCCATTCGATCAAGGGAAACATCTTCAGGTAGTTTATTCTTGAAATAATCAGATAGTAGCACTTCCAGTTCCGGATCGTAGTAATCACAGATACCATTGTTTTCCTTGTTATAGATATGGACATGAAACTGGGTATTTGCGTCAAAACGCATCACTTCCTGATTATCTTTCAGTTTTAGAATCAGGCCTTTTTCTGAGAATGTTTCCAGGATATTATATATCGTTCCTACCGACATTACATAGCCCTGATTCTCAAGAGCGTTCATCAGCATATCAGCACTGGGATGAGAGGTCATTTCTGACAATACTTTTAATACACTGATCCGTTGCGGTGTGGCTTTTAATCCAACACTGCGAATCATCTCGGTAAATATCTGGATCTTTTTATTTTTCATGATTAAGAATAACTCCTAACTAATAATTTGTTTCTTAATTATAGTATGATTCTCTAATTTTGTCAAACCTCTTTTGATCTTTCTAATAAAAAAAGCATCCGGTTTATCGCTATCTAAGCATTACTTCAAATTGTCTGCAACAATTATTGTAACCAGATTAGCGCATCCCCGGACACTTCGTTTTCTCCATTTTTTGATTAATTATCATTTAGTCATCTCTCACCCATCACAGTCGCATCGATTTGGGAAGATTATATGGACGATTCTTAAGCGCCATAAATCCATCTGCAATGATTTCATCTCCGATCATTTCTTCTGCAAACAGCTCGTCGTCTGCTGTCAGGATTCGGGTTTCAACTGCAGGTGTCATTTCTCTGCCCTGATCCAATAATCCTCTTGACATACTCTCAACCTCAAAACCTTTTTCGGTTTCATAGCTGAATAATTTGTCGCCGATAATTTCATCTGCGATCATTTCATCGCTCAGTGCTTCATCATCTGGTTGAAGCAGCTTTGTTTCTTTGGCAGGCATCATATCTCTGCCACCATCCATAAAACCTCTTGGAAAACTTGTTTTTTCGGTCATTTCCTCAGTAAGGAATTCATCAGCGATCGCTTCATTTACAACGAAACCAGTCGTTAAAACCATGCCGCAAAATCTGCACTTGGTATCGCCAAATCCGATAATGTAAGTACATCTTGGACAATACTTTGGCATTTTACTCACTTCCTTCCACCTGCATTTTATCATAAATTCACGATCTTTACAAATGAAAGAAAGATTATTTGCCTGGGTAATCATGAAATAAAGATTTGGTTAAGCTATGTAAACAGGCTGTTACAGAAATTTCTATTCTGCAACAGCCTGTCTGATATTATCTATAAAATGGTCTGAATTAATGCCGTTTGGTTTTATACAAACAAGGTTGTTCCGGCATTTTCATTGCTGGCAATGTAGGTTCCCACCCCAGCGTATTCAATCCCGTCAATCAGTTCTTCTTCCTTGATGCCCATCAGATCCATACTCATCGTACAGGCAATAAAACGAACCCCTGCTTTTTGAGCTTTTTGGATCATCGTATCGAGATCATCAACATGTTTCTTTTTCATAATGCCTTTGATCATCGCCGGACCGGCTCCTAACATATTCATCATCGACAAGGGTAGTCTGGCTGCTCCTTTTGGCATCATGGCGCCAAACATTTTTTCGATAAAGTTCTTGTTGTGGCCTTTTCCATCGCTTTTTCTGAGGGCATTCAATCCCCAGAAAGTGAAAAAGAGGGTGACGTTTTCATCGATGCCAGGACCTTATCAAGCTCCCCGCTGAAAACCACCAGGGTGGCATTTTTCTGAGTCGAGACAGCCGGCATCAGACTGCAGGTTTCGCCGGCATCGCCTTTTCGAATCACACTGATGTAGCTTTTACCCTGGGTTTCCTGCGAAACCAGAGTATGTCCATTGGTTTCACACCAACTTTTAATGTCGCTGACGAAACCAAAATCAGTGGCGATAATCTGAACCAGATCACCGGCATTGACACTTTGGATCGCTTCGTAAGTGGCCATTAACGGACCAGGACACTGAAGTCCGGTGACATCAACCTTTTTTTTGATCACTTGAGTGCCATCGCCGCCCTGATCGACATTGCCATCATTGGATTCGTCTTTCTTGGGGATACACTCACCCACCGTAAAATCGGGCTGAGCCAGCTGATAGTGGGCGGTTTTGTAGGTGCTGTAACCACCTGATAAATTATAGACATTGGTGAAGCCGTGGCCTTTTAAAATCCGG
>PGZR01000171.1:4575-5284 GCA_002841405.1 Firmicutes bacterium HGW-Firmicutes-4
ATTGACCGGATCTTTGGCTGAAGAAAAAGGTGGGGCGTAGCATAATTCAAAATCCTGAAGATCTAATACCGTGGCGCCAGTTTTCATGGCGGTGGCAATAACATCAATCCGTTTTTCGGTGCCCTCCTGTCCGACGGCCTGAGCGCCTAGAATTTGCAGACTTTTGGGATCATAAAGAAGTTTTAAGGCAATATTAGTGGAATTAGGATAGTAGCCGGCATGGTTAGCCCGATGAGCCATCACGACCTGATAAGCGATTTTCTTTGTATCCAATTGCGCCGCATTGTTGCCAGTCGATGCAATTGTTTTGCTGAAGACCTTGGCGACAGCCGTTCCCTGAATGCCGACATTCTTGGTCTGGATGTCATTAATATAGTCGGCAACGACCCGACCCTGACGATTTGCCGGCCAGGCCAGCGGGATGGCAGTCTGATTTTTGGTGACAAAATCCTGCACTTCAATGGCATCACCAATGGCAAAAACATCCGGATAAACGGCATCCGTCTCAGCATTAATGACCTCATAATTGGCAGTTGTGACAATATGGCCCCGGGGACCGCATTTAAGGTTGGCATTTTTTGCCAGGCCGTTTTCCGGAACGACGCCAATAGCCAAAATAACCAGGTCAGCCTGTAACACCATGCCACTTTCCAGCACCACTTCGGTTCCCTGTTTTTGGAAATGATCCACACCATCTTCCAGGATCAGA
>PGZR01000027.1 GCA_002841405.1 Firmicutes bacterium HGW-Firmicutes-4
ATTTCATTTGTTTTAGCTCGTTTCATAGCCGATTTAATGTTAGCCATGGGTTCACCCCCCTCATTTATTTATAACATAGCAATTCTAACACATTTAAAGAATATTATCAAGAAAAAACGTGACAAAAAAAATATTTCTTGATAGAATATTGATCTAGATATAAAAACAAGGGATTTACGGAACATTTCAACCATTGATATAGATTTGAAAGTAGAGGACAAAAAATTGACAAACAAACAATTACATACGCGAAATTTTTCCATCATTGCCCATATTGATCACGGCAAGTCAACCCTGGCGGATCGGCTTATTGAAGATACCGGACTGATGAGTAAACGGGATATGGAAGAACAGTTTTTGGATAATATGGATATCGAACGGGAGCGGGGCATTACCATTAAGCTTCAGGCTGTCCGTTTACTGTATACCGCCGATGATGGCGAAGAGTACATTTTAAACCTGATTGATACCCCGGGCCATGTGGATTTCACCTATGAGGTATCCCGCAGTCTGGCCGCCTGTGAAGGGGCATTATTGATCGTCGACGGCTCCCAGGGAATTGAAGCTCAGACGATCGCTAATGTTTATCTGGCACTGGAGAATAATCTGGAAGTGATTCCGGTTATTAACAAGATTGATCTGTTGAGTGCCGATCCCCAGCGGGTGAAGGATGAAATCGAGCATGTTATTGGCATTGAAGCTCAGGATGCGCCGTTGATTTCCGCCAAAGCCGGCCTCAATATCCGGGAAGTGCTGGAGGCGATTGTCAAAAAAGTGCCCTCACCAAAAGGCGATGTGGATGCGCCACTACAGGCCCTGATTTTTGATTCCTATTATGACCAGTATCTGGGTGTTATCGCCTCGGTTCGGGTTATTCAGGGGAAAATCCGCAAAGGCATGAAAATTGATATGATGGCCGTCGGGAAAACCTTTGAAGTCAATGAGGTTGGCGTTTTTGGCAGAGGCTTGATTCCCATTGACGAGCTCTGTGCCGGTGATGTTGGCTATGTCAACGCCGGGATAAAAAACGTTCGGGATACTCGGGTCGGTGATACCATTACCGAAACCTTGAATCCGGCCAAAGAACCCTTGCCGGGTTACAAAAAAGTGACATCCATGGTTTTCTGCGGGATTTATCCGGCCGATGGCTCCCGCTATGAAGATTTGAAAGAAGCCCTGGCCAAACTGCAGCTAAACGATGCCTCCCTGCTTTATGAAGCCGAAACTTCAATGGCCCTTGGTTTTGGTTTCCGTTGTGGATTTCTGGGACTGCTCCATATGGAGATCATTCAGGAACGGCTGGAGCGGGAATTCAATCTGGATCTGGTTACCACGGCCCCCAGTGTTATTTATAAGGTTGTCAAAACCGATGGCACCGAATTGTGGGTGGATAATCCCTCCAATCTGCCCAACCCGGTCGAAATTAAAACCATGGAAGAGCCGATTGTTAATGCCGACATCATGGTGCCGTCGGAATATCTGGGTGCCATTATGGAATTGTGTCAGGAACGTCGGGGCGTTTATCTGACCATGGATTACGTTGAAGAAAACCGGGTCATCCTGAAATATGAATTGCCCCTTAATGAGATTATCTATGATTTCTTTGATGCCCTTAAATCCCGGACCCGGGGTTATGCCTCCTTTGACTATGATATCAAAGAATATCGTCCTTCGGATCTGGTCAAACTCGATATTCTGTTGAATGGGGAACTGGTCGATGCTCTTTCCTTTATTGTTCACCGGGATAAGGCGGCAAACCGGGGACGGCTGATCGCCAAAAAATTAAAGGAAGAAATTCCCCGGCAGATGTTTGAAATCCCGGTTCAGGCCGCCATTGGCACCAAGGTGGTTGCCCGCGAAACAATCCGGGCGATGCGTAAAGATGTTCTGGCCAAGTGTTATGGTGGGGATATCAGTCGTAAACGAAAACTGCTGGAAAAACAGAAAGAGGGCAAGAAGCGGATGCGTCAGGTTGGTAATGTGGAAGTACCGCAAGAAGCATTTATGGCGGTTCTTAAACTGGATTCCTAATTTAATGATAAAAAAGCTGTCTTGGATGAAAGGTCACCCAAGACAGCTTTTTTAAATTGACTAACGGGAAGAAAGATCGGTGTAGAATTCAAAGGCTTCAGCGCCTGTGAACTTTTCGTGAACAACCTTGCGAATGCTTTGGATCATCGCTACCGGGTTACCGGCCTGGAAAACGTTCCGGCCCATGTCGACCCCGGCAGCACCTTTTTGAATGGCCTGATAGGTGATTTCCAGGGCTTCTTGTTCGGGAACCTTTTTGCCGCCGGCGATGACAATCGGAACCGGACAGGCTGCGGTAACCTCTTCAAAGTTTTCACAGTAATAGACCTTGACAATCTGGACTCCAAATTCAGCCAGCATCCGAGTGGCCAGGGAAAAGTATTTGGTGGTACGTTCCATCTCCTTGCCTACGGCCACCACGCCCAGGGTGGGGATGCCGTAGCGGTTACCAACATCGACGGTTTTAATAATATTTTCAATACTCTGGCATTCGTTTTCCGAACCGATAAAGGCCTGAATCGCCATACAGGTGGCGTTCATCCGGACGGCATCTTCAACGTCAACACCGATGATTTCCTTGCTCATATCTTCTTTTAAGACTGAACTCCCGGCCGAACAACGCAGCGCAATGGCCTTGCCGTGATCGGGCCGGATGCAGGTTCGTAGCGCCCCCCGGGTGGCCATCAGGACATCGGCATAGTCCTGCAGGGGCGGGATGGCCAGATCCATCCGCTCTAATCCCTGGGTGGGGCCCATGATATAGCCATGATCAAAGGCCAGCATCACGGTGTGGCCGCTGTGGCGATCAAATATTTTTGACAACCGGGTTTTCATGCCCCAGTCCACATCGTCCATTCCTTTGACGTGAAAATTCCGTTTTTCCATGGGCTGGTCAAAGCCAAAGTCCTTGGCTTTTTTGATTGAATCCTGATCAGCCATAACTAGCGACTCAAATATGGGGTTTTAGCCGGGGCTTCCCAATAGGCCAATTTTTCCGGATCCATTCGGGCAAAGAAAAGCTGGAAACCGGCCTGTTCCTGAACGGTCAGAACTTCTTCAACCCAACTGGCGGCGATGTTAATACCCTTTTCGCTGAGGTATTTGTGAACCCGCCGGAAAACCAGCAGCATTTCCATGATCGTGGTGGCACCGGTGCCATTAACGATGACCATAACCTCTTCACCGGATTTCAGATCCAGATCTTTAATCAGCGCATCGGCCATGATGATCGCGGTTTCGTCGGCAGTGGCCATCTTCTGTCGTCCGCCGCCGCCTTCGCCATGCTGACCCATGCCAACTTCCATTTCATCCTCGCCGAGATCAGCAAAGGATGCGCCATTTTGAGGATGGGTAGCCGTTTTACAGGCCACGGCAATGGTGGCCATATTGTCAGCAAAATCCTGGGCAAGGGCAGCTACCTCGGCCAGCGATTTGCCCTGAGCGGCAGCGGCACCACAGATCTTATACAGGGGCACACAGCCCACTAGGCCACGCCGGTTAGCCGCATCAGAGCGAGGTGCATTGGCGATATCTTCCTGGGTAACCACCTTGATGACATTAAGTCCCAGTTTTTCGACTTCTTTCATGGTCCGGTCACCAGCCAGCATATCACCGGCATGATTTAAAACTACAAATAGCACACCCTTGCCTTTGTCAGCCAGTTTCAGGGCTTCCACCACGGCTTTGTAACCGGGCGCCGCAAAAATATCCCCAACAACCGAGATATCGATCATCCCTTCACCGACAAAGCCTTCCAGGGCTGGTTCATGACCGGCACCGCCGATGGTGACAATGGTAACCCGATCGGCTGTTGCCAGACCCTTATTGATGATCAGGTTATGGTCGGTCACTTCAAGAATCTTAGGATTGGCCAGGGCCAAACCTTCTAATAATTCTGCCGTAATGTTATCGGGATTATTAATAAATTTTTTCATTGTCATTGTATTTTCCCCCTAAAATAATTATTTAAAATAGTTTAAATGGCGTATTTATTTCACTTCCATTAATTCAAGAACGGTGCCGTCAACTTTAACAAAGGCAATATCCAGATGTTCATCAACCGTCATCCGTTCATTTAACACAATCGCCTGGTGATCTTTGATAAAGGCATCAATGTTGGGCACCTTATAAGCGATGTGGGTAAAATTAACCACATCGGGATGAAGTGGGGTACCTTCTTCAAAGCGGAGATACTCAAATTTGAAAGGGTTGTTGTCCGGTCCGGAGATATGAACCTTTAATCCCTCGGCGTAAAACTCTTCTAATACCGGTTCCTTGACAGGAACGCCAACGTGCATGATTTCGTACATTTTTTTCTCCCTTCAGGTTATAATTTTATGCTGAATATCCTTTGGCCAGTCCTTCGTAGAAATAAGCGAAAGTAACCGAACCAGGATCCTTGTGACCTAAACAGCGCTCGCCAATATAGCGGGCCCGTCCATATTTTGCCAGCATCCCAGCCGTGTTGTCAGAGCCGGATCGGGCAGCCGCGGCGGCCTTTTCGAGGGTTGTTTTCATATCAGTGGTGGAAGTGCGGATCACCTCAGTGGCCGGATAGATGGCATCCATCATTGATTTATCTCCAACAACCGCTTTGGAGGTGACAAAAAATTCGTCATAGGCACCAAGCAGAATGTTTTTGATAAAGGCATCGGTATTTGGGGCTTCCACATCGGCAGTTCCCGCCATACCGTAAATGAAAGCACCAAACAAGGGTCCAGCTGAACCGCCACTGACATCTTCCAGGGCATCCGTGAGGGATTCCAACCCCGCTTTCAGATTGGTGGTTTCATTCCAGGTATCAATTTGGTCAAACATGACATGGGTTAGCTTTTTCATGGTAGTACCATGATCTCCATCGCCCAGAGCACAGTCCAGATCCGTTAGAATATCAACATGATCGGCTATTTCCCGGGCGGCAGATAATAGTAGGTTTTTGATTTTTAATGGTTCAAGCGGCATTATTTTACCTCCATAATCGTTTACATCTTCGCCATCAGTATAACAAGTGTTAATGGGGAAGTCAAATAAAATTAGCATATGTTAGATGAAATATTGGTTAATATTTGAAAAGCGAGATGATGAGCAAAATATATTGACATATGATAAGTATTGTTATATATTAGACAATAACAAAACTGACATTTGTAAAGAAAGTAGAGCAACGAGATGAAAGAGAAAGACTTATTGAGACTAATCCAAGTTTCAAAATTATATTATGAAGAGAATAAGACGCAGGCAGAAATTGCCAGGATCATGGATATTTCCCGGCCCTCGGTGAGTAATCTATTAAACAAGGCCAGAAAAGAAGGCGTTGTTAAAATTGATATCCTTTCCTATCAGCACTCCAACATGGGATTAAGTCAAAGCTTATGCCGCCGTTTTGATTTGAAAACATGTCAGGTAGTGACAGCCGCTGAAGATATTCATCGGGAGGCGGCCAGGGTTTTGTTGGACTTTCTTGACAATACTAAAGTCCTGGGTCTGGGATGGGGATACAACATCAATAAAATGGTTGAAATGCTGCCTCAGACAAATAGCAGCGAGACGGCCCATGGCATCGTCTGCCCCTTAATCGGAACAGCGACCGTTCCTCATCGGGGATACCACCCCAATGAGCTGGCCACCGATTTGTCCCGTAAAACCGGGTTTCAAGCAGAATACCTGATCAGTCCGGCCTTTCCCACCACCGAACAGGATCAGGAACTATTTATGAATACCAATAATTATCTGGATATTCTTGAGCGGTGGCGCAAAACCGACACGGCGATTATTACCGTGGGCAGTTTTCCATTAGTACCGGATCATGGCACCGCTCTGCGGTTTGGCAAGAAACTAACGCATGAAAAAGCAGTCGGAAGTTTGCTGTCCTATTTTTTTAATCTCCGTGGCGAGCAGATTCAAGGGGATGATGATTATGCCATCCAGATTCCCCTAAGGCTGTTAGCGCGGATCAAACACGTCATTGGCATTGTTCCGCCAGACTCCAATACCAATGCGGTCATCAGTTGTCTGAGAACTGGCTATATCAGGCATCTGATAATTACGGAACAAACTGCAAAGGAAGTTATAAACCGCGATGAGCATAATTGACAGCTCGTTTTCAAGCTGTTTCCGTTAGGTTGTGCTTGCATAAAAGCGGATTTGTCGGTACAATTTACGATAGCGACAGTTTTAGAATTTGTTTAGTCAAATTAAGAAAATAGTTTTCGTTATAAAGCGTAGGACCATTCGTTTAATTGAAATAAAAGGACACATACAAGGAGAAGCTCAGATGTTGCATATCGATCGCAGAAAAGAAATACTAAACACAATTATGAGTAAAGGCTCGGTTAAAGTCGCCAGTCTTTCGCAAAAATATGGTGTGGGTGAGGCAACTATACGCCGGGATTTAAAATATCTAGCCGAAGAATATGGGATTACTTTGTCCTATGGTGGGGCTTTCAGAAAAGAAAAAATTAATTATCAGACGACCTCAGAAATGGATATTTATAAAAAACGCACCCAGCATATTGAAGAAAAGCGGATGATCGCCGAAAAAGCCGCTCGACTGATCGAGAATGGTGATACCATTGCCTTAAATGCCGGTAGCACTGTGGAACTGGTTCTTGACTATCTTGAAGATATCCAGGATGTCAACTTAATTACACTTTCTCTCAGTGTGGCATTAAAAGCTTCCGCGATTTCAGGGATTACGGTTTACATGCCGGGCGGAAAGCTCCGCAGTTTTTCCGGGGCGTTTTACGGAAAAGAAGCCAATGAGTTTTTGAAAAGTTTTAACATCGATAAAGCTTTTATGGGAGTCATGGCAGTATCCATCGATAAGGGGATTACCCATGGGGCCTTTGAAGAAATTGAAATCAATCAGACTATTTATGAAATCAGCAGCAAATGTTATCTGATGGCAGATTATTCCAAATTTGACAAGGTCTCATTGACAAAAATGGTTGATTTGAATATTTTTCATGGCTTTATCCTTGATGATAAAACACCGGAGATTTATCGGGAATATTGTAAGAGTAATAATATTGAGATAATATAAATATTAAATATTAGAAAAAATCATGTAAATTAAGTATTGAGACGTATCGAATCTTACGATGCGTTTCTTTTTTTTTTGAGAATTTAGTTTAATTGCATGTTCATCATCATAATGATTTCCGATTTATTTCGTAAAAAAAGAGATGTTCGTGACATTGAAAAACTCAAAATAAATACAAAACGACACGAAAAGATTTTAAAGTGAATACAATGTTGTTACAATGTCTATATTAAGTGTTGACATATAGTGTTTATCATGTTATATTGTAGAAAAAAATGAGTAGTAAATTAATATTAATTACGAAATAAGAACTCAAGGCCATGAGTATGTTTAAAAACTACAAATCATTTATGTTCAGAAAGAGAGGAAATAATGAATTCACGAGAAAGAGTGCACGCAGCACTTAATCACAAAGAACCGGACCGAGTACCGGTAGATATGGTGTTAACCATTGACGTTTACCGGGATATGAAAAAAGTATTGAATATGGAGCACCTTCCGGATAGCCCCAGAATGGGTCGTTGGACTGAGGTTCAGATGCCGATTGAAATGATCGAAAAATTGGGAATTGATATGTATTATATTTCACCAAGATCGGGAGTATCGGTTCATACCAAAAGTTTTGATGATGGCAGTTTTACTGATGAATGGGGATGTTATTGGAAGAAAACAGCCATTGACGGCGGACATTTCTATTTTGAACTGGTCAACCCACCACTGGTAAACGCTACCATTGAAGACCTGGAGACCTATGACTGGCCGGATCCTGAAGATCCTAAACGTTATGCCGGCCTTAAAGAAGAGATGAAGGGGGTTCGCGAAACAACAGATCTGGCGATTCTGGCTAAGTTTGCCGGGGCAGTTTTTGAACTGGCAACCTATATGCGGGGTCATGAACTCTGGTATCGTGACATTATTAATAATCAGGAATTTGCCCATGCTTTGATGGATAAAATCTGCCAGATTCAAAAGCGTACTAACGAAGTGATTATGGCTGAGGTTGGAGAGTACGTTGACATTTTACGACTTAGCGGCGAAGACCTGGGGATGCAGGATCGACCGCTGATGTCGCCAAAGACATTCAGAAAAGTTGTCAAACCTCATTTAAAAGAACATTTTGAGCATGCGAAGAAGACGCTGCATCAATACAATCCTGAAGCGAAGATCATGTTGCATTCCTGTGGCGCGATCAAACCGTTTATCGGCGACTTAATTGAGTGCGGCGTTGATGTCCTTGATCCCGTTCAACCGGCGGCAACAAATATGAACCGCTTTGAATTGAAAAAAGAATTTGGCGAAGACATCGTTTTTCACGGCAATATTGATATTCAAAATATTTTACCTTTTGGAACAAAAGAAGAGATTACCCATGAGGTTCGGGAAGCGATAAAAGCTTTGGCTCCAGGTGGCGGATTCCTATTATCGCCGGCGCACAATGTTCAAGGCGATGTCAGTGCGGAAAATCTGGTGCACATGGTGAAATGTGTTCATGAATTCGGAAATTACCCCATTAATTTAGATTGAATTATAGATAAGGACAGGAGAAAAAAAGTGGAAATTCTAAAAAAAATAGCGGATGCTCTTTATGATGGTGACGAATATGCAATGCCTGGTTTGGTTCAGGAAGCTGTTGATGCTGGTTGTGAAGCCCAGGAAGTATTAGATGCCATGATGGCTGGTATGGCTATTGTGGGTGAGGAATTCAGCCGGGATGAGTTATATATTCCGGAAGTGCTATGTTCCTGCCATGCCATGATGGAAGGATCTAAAGTATTAAAACCCTTATTGACCGATCAGGATTCAAAATCACTGGGTACGGTTATTCTGGGTAGTGTTAAAGGAGATATGCACGATATTGGGAAGAACCTGGTCGGTATGTTACTGGAAGGTCGCGGTCTGAAAGTTATTGATATCGGTATTGATGTACCAGAAGAAAAATTTGTGGAATCTGCGATTGAGCATAACGCAGATATTATTGCTTGCTCCATCCTGCTTACCACGACTATGCCGGAAACACCAAAAGTAGTCAAAGCATTTGTTGATGCAGGCATTCGGGACAAGGTTAAAATAATGATCGGTGGGGCACCCATTACCCAGGATTTCTGTGATCGTATGGGCTGTGATGGATTTGCAAAGGACGCTGGCGGAGCGGCGGCTTTGGCTGTCGAACTATGCCAAAAATAACGACTGTTCGGACCTGGACATAATGATTTGAAATAACAATGGTTATTGTACAGTGCTAAGCAATGTGCAACCTTTTCCAAAGGAGAAGTCATGATAATTATCGGAGAAAAAATTAACGGTACCATTCCCGTGGTTAAAGAAGCCATTGAAAAAAGAGATGCGGCGTTTATTGCAGATCGTGCGATCAAGCAAGCAGAAGCAGGTGCAGATTTTATCGATGTCTGTGCCAGTACATCCCCAGAACTGGAAGTTCAAGCATTGAAATGGTTAATGGATGTTGTTCAGGATGCCACCGAGACCCCATTGTGTATCGATAGCCCTGATCCCCGGGTAATAGAAAGCGTCTTCAAGTTCGCAAAAAAACCGGGATTACTGAATTCAATTTCAGGGGAGGGTAATAAATGTGAGGTGTTATTGCCACTGCTGGAGGGAAACACATGGGAAATCGTCGGTTTGACCTGTGATGATCAGGGTATTCCGAAGGATGCTAAAACCAAGGTAGAAATAACAAAAGTTATGGTTGAAAAAGCGGCAAAATACGGCGTCACTCCTGATCGTATTCATATTGATCCCTGCTTATTAGCTCTGGCCACGGAGAATGGTTCATTTATGAATTTCATTCAGGAAATATTAGCAATCAAAGGATTGTATCCAGACATTCACATCACATCAGGCCTGAGTAATATTTCCTTTGGGCTCCCCGGACGGGCCATCGTGAATAAAACATTTATGGCTCTGGCAATTCAGGCTGGAATGGATTCGGCAGTTGTGGATCCGACCAATAAAGATATGATGGGAACTATTTTTGCAACCTATGCGCTGCTTGGAAGAGACAGAAATTGCCGACAGTACAGCAAAGCTTTTCGAGCCGGCATCATTGGTCCAAATAAGAAGAAATCCTAGATTAGCTGTGAATAAACCGAAAAAACACTATTAATCTCTGAAGCTACCTAGGTAGTTATTGGACTCGAAAATCATGGTAGTATCGATTTATATAACCTAAACCACGATAATAATTAAGTTGCATTCTCTATTTTGCAATCTTTACTAATAATAAGTGTTGTTTCAATCTAGGGCAACACCAGTGATTTACATCATAAAGTAACCAGCTGTCTAATTTTTATATCAGCGGGTTCTTTAGAATCGTAAAAATATACGATTAATATAGTAAAATAATGTGAATATACAATAAATAATACGCAAAAATGCCACAATTCTTATACAAAGATACTATAAAGTTAATACAATGTTATTGACAACGTTTAAATATCGTGATATATTGGCGATATAAAGATAGTAAAAATACTTGTCTTACGAATGATTGGTTGGATTATTTTTGGGGTATGAGTTAAAGAGTAAGTCTACTAATGATGGGAAGATTTTGATTCTTTTAAACCAGTTGAATCGGGAAATAGTAGCAGTTTGATAATTCAGTGAAAAAAGCTTTGACTGCATTGTGAGTAAACGCTTACAGACGAAATGTTCTGATTGCCAAAAAAATATTTTAAAAGGAGAAAAAAATGGAAAAGTATGTACTCGTTATTGATGAAGGAACAACCGGCACCCGGGCGTTGATTTTCAATGAGAAATTGCAAATTGTTGCTCAGAGTTATGAGGAATTTACACAGTACACCCCCAGTGAAGACAAGGTTGAGCATGACGCCATGGAAATTTACGAAAAAAGTGTGGCGATGTGTAAAAAAGCCATTGGGGAGGCCATGATTTCACCGGAAGAAATTGCCTGTATCGGCATTACCAACCAGCGCGCTACCTGTTTGGTCTGGGATAAGCAAACCGGAGAACCTTTATACAATGCCATCGTTTGGCAGGATACCAGAACGGCAGCTTTCTGTCAGGAACTCAATGCCGGCGAATGGGGCGAAAAAGCAAGGAAGACTACGGGTTGGACATTAGGTCCAGTCTATTCGTCAATGATGCTAAATTGGTATATTAACAATGTTCCTATTATTAAACAAAAAATTGAAGCCGGTGAAGCCCTCTTTGGTACAATCGATACCTGGCTGATCTGGAAATTAACCGGCGGTAAAAAACATGCAGTCAGTTATTCTAATGCTTCGGTTATGGGAAGTCTTGATTTAAAAACCGGAGAATGGTATGACGAATTCTTGACGTATCTGGGAATCGATCGCAAAATTTTCCCGGAAATCATCACAGATTCGGGTGATTTTGGGGTTTTAGAAAAAGATATTCTGGGCGCGGAAATTCCCATTACCGGTGTGATTGCCGATCAACATGCGGCCCTTTTTGCCCAGGGCTGTCGGACGGCAGGAACCGGTAAAATTACCAATGGAACCGGTTCATTTTTGGATATCAACGTCGGTACAGAATGTGTGGTTTCTGATCAGGGACTTAACACCGTCATTGCCTGGAAACTTGGAGATGTGATGACTTATGCCCTAGAAGGATATGAATCGGTGACGGGCTCCGCCGTTCAATGGTTAAGAGATGGGTTGGAAGTGATCGCCGAATCCAGTGAAACTGAAGCTCTGGCCCAGTCAGTTGAAGATACAAACGGGGTATACTTTGTTCCAGCCCTGGCAGGATTGAGTGCACCGTATCATGATCCCTATGCGCGAGGTACTATTTTTGGTATCACCCGGGGGACGAAAAAAGCCCATCTGGTTCGTGCCACCCTGGAAGGCATTGCCTTTAGATTAAAAGATATCATGGACGTGGTGGCTAATGAAGCGGGCATCAAAATGAAAACCATTCGGATTGACGGCGGGGCCTCAAAAAATAACTTACTGGCACAAATGATGGCCGATATGATGGCTGTTCAGGTAGACCGTCCCTTCTCGGTGGAGGCAACCAGTTTAGGTGCAGCTGAAATGGCTGGACTCTACATCGGGCTATGGAAAGAAGCTGATTTTGATGCTGCTCTTACGATTGAAGCCAGTTTTATCCCGGAAATAACTGAAGAAAAACGAAATAAAGCTTACGCCGGGTGGCAGGAAGCCATTAAGCGATCAATGAATTGGAATTACTGATCTAATCTCTAATAGCAGGAAAGTAAACAGATAAAGACTGGCAATAATGATAGTGGTAGGTACTTCGTTGTCTGTTCCCATGAACCAGAAGAGACCTGAATCAGGCTTTCTTCTGGTTATGAAAACAGACAAAACGATAGCCCTACAGGGAAATGAAGTTGATAATTGCTATGATTCGAAATAGAGAGGTTTAAAATGAATTCACGAGAAAGAGTCATGACGGCAGCCAATCACAGAGAACCGGATCGGGTACCTGTGGATATGGTATTGACCATTGATGTGTATCGGGACATGAAAAAAATATTGAATATGGAGCACCTTCCTGAGACGCCGAGAATGGGACGCTGGACTGAGGTACAGATGCCCATTGAGATGATAAAAAAATTGGGGATAGACATGTATTACGTTTCGCCCCGATCAGGAGTATCGATTCACAGTAAAAGTTTTGACGATGGCAGTTTCATTGATGAATGGGGTTGTTACTGGAAAAAAACAGCCATCGATGGCGGTCATTTTTATTTTGAGCTGGTCAATCCACCCCTGGCTAAGGCCACCATTGCCGATTTGGAAACCTATATCTGGCCGGATCCCGAAGATCCCAAACGTTACTCCGGACTGAAAGAAGAAATGAAGGAGGTTCGAGAAACTACCGATCTGGCGATTCTTGCCAAATTTGCCGGAGCGGTTTTTGAACTGGCAACCTATATGAGAGGGCACGAACAGTGGTATCGGGATATTATTAATAATCAGGAATTTGCCCATGCTTTAATGGATAAGATTTGTCAGATTCAAAAGCGAACCAATGAGGTCATTATGGCTGAGGTGGGCGAGTACGTTGATATCCTGAGACTTAGTGGTGAAGATTTGGGAATGCAGGATCGGCCCCTGGTGTCACCAAAAACCTTTAGAAAAGTGATTAAACCCCATTTGCAGGAACTCTGGGAGCATGCAAAAAAAACCTTGCATCAATACCAACCCGAAGCAAAAATCATGCTTCATACCTGTGGATCGGTGCGTCCCTTTATCCCGGATCTGATTGAAAGCGGGGTGGATATCCTGGATCCGGTGCAACCTGGTGCCAAGGATATGAATCGCTTTGAGTTAAAAGAAGCTTTTGGTGATAAGATCGTATTTCACGGCAATATTGATATTCAGAAGATTCTTCCTTTTGGCAGCAAAGAGGATATTACTAACGAGGTTCGGGAAGCGATTAAGGCGCTTGCACCCGGCGGTGGATTTCTGTTGGCACCGGCACATAATGTCCAGGGCGATGTGAGTGCTGAAAAATTGGTGCACATGGTCAACTGCGTTCATAAATTTGGAAATTATCCGATCCAATTGGATTAATTAAATGACGGGAGAACAATAATGGAAATTCTAAAAAAGATATCCGAAACCCTCTATGATGGTGATGAATTTGCCATGCCGGAACTGGTTAATGAAGCCATCAATGCTGGCGCAACCGCGCAGCAGGTATTGGATGCAATGATGGCCGGTATGGCCATTGTTGGTGATGAGTTCAGTCGGGATGAGTTGTATATTCCTGAAGTACTGTGTTCCTGTCATGCCATGATGGAAGGATCAAAAGTTTTGAAGCCATTATTGACAGATACGGATGCCAAATCTGTGGGTACTGTCATTCTTGGTAGTGTCCAGGGGGATATGCATGACATTGGTAAAAATTTGGTGGGAATGATGCTGGAAGGCAGAGGTTTAAAAGTTATTGACATTGGCATTGATGTACCGGCTGAAAAATTTGTGGAAGCAGCCATTGAACACAATGCCGATATTGTCGCCTGTTCTATCTTACTTACCACGACCATGCCGGAGACTCCTAAAGTGGTTAAGGCTTTTGTTGAGGCAGGCATTCGCGATCAGGTCAAAATAATGATTGGCGGCGCACCTATTACCCAGGAGTTTTGTATTCGAATGGGTTGTGACGCGTATGCCAAGGATGCCGGGGCAGCTGCCGCACTGGCGTTAACGATATATCAGAATAACTAAAAACTTGACATCATTTATTCTAAAATTAGTTAGAAAAAAACTAAAAATAATACCGCGAGTCTAATTCTGACTAGCGGTATTATTCTTTTTTGATAAAATCAGATTAATAAAGAAGCGACAAAAAAGTAAACTACTCACGTTTTTTATCGCACCAAATAAGGCGTTCGTGCTGGAGCATTCCAATAGCTTAGGTTTTGATCATTCATCCGAGCAAAAAATAATTGAAATCCAGCCTGTTCCTGAACGGTTAAGACTTCTTCGACCCAGTTTGCTACGATCACGATCCCTTTGGCATTTAAATATTTGTATACGCATCTGAAAATGATCAACATTTCCATAATAGTAGTGGATCCCGTACCATTGACAATGACCATGATTTCCTCTCCGGTACAGAGATTTAAATCAGCGATCAGCAAATCTGACATCAGGATGGCTGTTTCATCGGCATTTTTCATTTTTTGACGGTCGCCGCCGCCTTCACCATGCTGACCCATCCCAATTACCATTTCGTTATATCCAAGGACCGCAAAAGCCGAACCATTTTGCGGATGGGTAGCAGTTTTGCAAGCTACGGCAATGGTTGCCATATTGTCGGCAAAATCCTGGGCAATCGCAGTTACTTCATAGAGTGATTTTCCCTGGGCGGCTGCTGCGCCAACGATTTTGTAAAGCGGCACACATCCCACCAGACCCCGGCGGCGGTCGGCATCACAACGGGGAGCGAAAGCCACATCTTCCCTGGTGACAACCATCGATACCTTGATGCCAGTTTTATGGGCTTCTTCCATGGTTCGGGCTGCAGTCAGCATATCCCCTGCATGGTTTAAAACTACCAAAAGAATTCCCTTGCCCTTATCAGCAAGCTGAAGCGCTTCGATGACAGCCTTATATCCCGGCGCTGCAAAGACATCACCAACAACGGCCACATCGATCATGCCTTCTCCAACAAATCCTTCTAAAGCTGGTTCATTTCCTGATCCTCCCAAGGCTACGATGGTAACCCGGTTGGCAGTTTTGAGCTTTTTGTTAACAACAAGATTGTTGGGTCTTACCTCAAGAATAAAGGGGTTAGCCAAGGCCAACCCCTCCAGTAATTCGGAGGTGATGTTTTCCGGTTTATTGATGAATTTTCTTAGGTTCATAACAGGGTTCCTTTATATTTCAAAGTTTGGATTAACTCATAAAAATCCAGATTTCAGGACAACTTGTTTGTATGCAATATGAAAATTGAATTAAAATTGAAGCGGATGGACAATTCATACTAGCAAATTTTGTGTCTGAATACAATAATGATGTCATGAAAAATAAATTTGATGTCATCAAAAATAAATCAAATAGGTTAAAATAGAGTAAAAGATTGTAACAAAGTCTTTTATACGTTATAATAATTGAGTTGAAAAGTATGGTTTTGACGGAAATAAAGGGGAAAAGATGTTAAAAATTGCAATTTGCGAAGATGAGGAAGTACACAAAAAAATACTGGTTGATTTGATTGGACGATATCCCTTTGAAACGGATTATTCTTTAACCACATTTCAGTATGGTTATGAACTCATTGAAGCAAGTAACAAAGGGATGAATTTTGATATTATTTTTCTAGATATGCGTTTGGGTCAGGAAGATGGCATTGATATTGCCAATGAAATTAGAAAAACTGATCATACCACCCGAATTATTATCACAACATCCTTAATTGAATATGCTGTGTTAGGATATTCGGTGAAAGCTAGTGATTTTTTATTAAAACCATTCCCAGAAGAAAAATTATTTCAGGTTTTAAAAAAACTGGAAAATGAGATTAAATACTCAAGATCCAGCTTTCATGAAATCGAAATAAATAATGAAAAAATATTTTTAAGAAGTGATGAAATCTTATATTTTGAGAGTCTTGGCAGAAAAATAAAAGTAGCTACCTTCGAGGCAGAGCATGAATATTACCATACGATTTCAGCTTTAGAAAAGGAGCTCGATTCATTACGCTTTGTTTTATGTCATCGATCTTATATTATAAATCTCAAAAATGTAAAAAGCATTAAAACAAAAACAGCGGTATTGAAAAATGGTGTGATGATCCCAATCAGTCCCAAACGCAATCAGAAGGTATACGATGCCTTCACCCGCTACATGGCAGGATCGATGGAATGAAAAATTCGTCAAAAATTCGGAACATTGTTCTTTTAAGTATTCCAATCATCAGTTTAACTGTTGGCTTAAACCTTTATTTTATTGATGTTTATGTCGAAGGCCGTCAATTTGTAGGAATCGCCTCTTTAGGCGCCCTAGTTTATATCAATGTGGTTATTTTTGTGATCTTAAAAGTAATGGATCGTGAATCTAAAAAGATTAATGAATACAAGAATGCCAATATGCAGATGGAACTGCAACAAAAACACTATAAAGAAATGCTGGAAAAAAATCATCAGGTCCGCGGATTATGGCATGATATGAACAACCATCTTATCACCATGCAGTATTTACTTGACAATCAGGCTGGCGATGAAATCGAGGATTATTTGCAGCAGTTCCACGAGCTGTTACAAAGTGCAGTGGATCATAATCGCTCTGGAAATTATGTGGTGGATGCGTTGTTGAATTATAAAATCAAGGTGGCCGCTGATAATCAGATTAACTTTGTCCATTACATTGCCATTCCTGAAAACCTGAAAATGAACAGTATTGATCTTTCGATTATTTTGGGAAATATTCTGGACAATGCCATTGAGGGGTGTCAGCGGGATTCCCGACGGGCTCAGGAAAAAATAATCAAATTTAATATGTACTATAAGCGTGAAAGCTTGTTGATTGACATCGAAAACACTATTGATAAGAATACCATCCAAAAGTCGGGGAATAACATGATCAGCAGTAAACGAATCGATGCGGATCAAAGTGGTTACGGTATTTCAAATGTCAAACAGGTTTTAAAAAACTATGAAGGCAACATGGTCACGCAAATCCTTGAAGACCGCTTTAAATGCACAATCCTAATTCCACTGGATTAAAAATTGGTCAGCAGGTGCTATTCAAAATTGACAAAAACCAATGAATGCGATATATTATACAAGCATCAAAAGCATTAGGGTGAGGTGGTTTGTTGAAAGAAAAAGAATTGTGCCGATTAATACATGTATCCCAATTATACTATGAGGAAAATAAAACCCAGTCGGAAATCGCCAGAGATCTAAATATTTCCCGACCTGCAGTCAGTTATCTATTAAACAAAGCAAGAAAAGCAGGCATTGTAAAAATTGATGTTCTTTCCTATCATCGTACCATCAGAGGGATTCGACATGAATTATGCCATCGTTTTAACCTGAAAAGTTGTCGTGTAGCGACGTTGCCGGATGATCTTTATCAGATCGGCGCGGATGTTCTGCTGGAATTTTTACCCAAAACAAAGATATTGGGTTTGGGTTGGGGTTATAATACGGACAAGCTTATTAAGGCCTTTCCCCAACAAGACGATAGGGGCATCAAGGGTGGAATAATCTGTCCGCTGATCGGGGCAACAACGGCACCCCAACGGGGTTATAATCCAGATGATCTGGTTATCGAGCTATCACAGAAAACCGGTTATCAAGCAGAATCTTTGAATTGTCCGGCCATTCCTGCCAGTGCGAAGGAGCAGGTGCAAGTGATGGCATCTGATGATTATAGACGGATTGAAGATTACTGGAAAAGAACCACAACAGCTTTGATAACGCTGGGAAGCTACCCCTCAGTACCAGATCATGGATCAGCAATGCGGTTTGGGAAAAAACTGATTGAAGAAAAGGCGGTTGGATGTCTGCTTTCGTATTTTTTTAATCCCCTGGGTGAATTGATTCAGGGTGAGGATGATTATGCGATCCAAATCCCCTTGGAACTGTTAGCCCGGGTCAGAGATGTAATCGGATTTGTGCCTCAGGAGGCCAATGTTGATTCAGTTATCAGTAATTTAAAAAGCGGATATTTCAAACATCTGGTGATTACTGAAACTTTGGCAAGTGAGATTATCAAACAAACGGATGAGTACGAAAGTGTTTAGTGCTAGAACGGAAAAAACGCCGAATCATGAAAATGATTCGACGTTTTTTTTAGTTGGTGAGATACCGTTTCAGAATAAAATGGTTAAATCAGAGCATAATGTATTCAGTTGGTTTCAATGTCGGGGGGAAAGGAGGATTACCAGCTGCCACCGCCACCACCGCCGCCACCGCCGCCGGAGAAGCCGCCACCGCCGGAAAATCCGCCGCCACCGAATCCGCCGGATCCGGAGTTGGGTGGAACAATAATATCTGACGCGATACTGTTCATGCTACGGGTCAAACTTGAGACGAACAATAGGGAGGTGAAATTATTACCATAGGTGGTGCCATAATACCAGCTAGGTTGTTCAATGGCAATGGACTCAAAATTCTTGGCCCACTTATCAGTCACTCCCAGCACATAAGCATAGGGTAGAATATTAAAAAAGTACTGAGGATTTTCGTTGACCAGAGCAAGAATCCGATCTTTTTCGGCTTTTTCAATAAAGTTTTTAAAACCGAGGACCTGACCCAGCCACAGCCGTCCGGTTTCAGTCCGTTGGGTTGCAATAATCTGGAAAAAAGCGGTGCCATAGGTAGCCATCAGGGCCAGTAGCGCCGGAAGCAGGGACGTGTATTCCAGTAAAATATTAACAACAATCAAAATGAATGCCGCTACGACCAGGATCACGATGCCCAGAATTATCCGGCCAACAGTTTTTTTTCGGGCCACGCCTTTGCGGTTGCGCAGGGCGGAGGTAATGATATTAGCGCCGAAAACGGTGGGAGCTGCCGCAAAACAGGAAACAATGCCGATAAAGATCAGTCCTTCAAAAAAAGAAGTCAGCATGCCGAGCTTGTAGGCGCCATTAGTGACATAAGCCAACAGCGGTAGGGCCATAAAAATGCTGATGACGACCAGACCAACCTTAGAAGCGGCGGTAAAGATCTGATTTTCAGGAATATCGAAATAGCCTTTGATCTGTTCCCTGGTTGCGACAATGGTGTCGTAAAAACTGGCGGGAACGCTGACCGTTGAGAAACTGTCCTTTTGATCAAAAATATTATTAAACAGGGTGTACTCAAAATCCTCGGCTGTATCCGGCAGGTTTTTAATTTTATGGAAGATAAACTTTTTCTTATCCACCTGTTCTATCGTCATGTAGCCTTTATCGGCCCAGTACATCAGCAGCGACATGACCTCTGGTTTGTCCAGGACACCATCGACAATAAAACCGATTTGTGAGGGGGTGAAATTCTGGGGTGGATAAAACTCCACTGTTTCCACCGGCTTTTTATCCCGGCCGGTGAAAAGCCAAATTAAGGCGCCGCCAAGCAAGGACAGGCCAAAAATAATATACATAAAGGGGATGAATTCGTCACCGGTAAAGGCGCCGACAAAATAGCCATCCGGCAGATTGATTTTAAGGGTGACGCCTTGGTAATTTGATAGGGGCTGCTTCAGGGTTCCTTCAATAGTGTTCCCGGAAACGGTAAAATCAACGGCGTCGGTGATAGTGCTGCCGTAGCCGCCGGAGATGAATTCCACTTGGGTCGGGTCGAAGGGTTTTGGCATCACAATTTTAAAATGAGCCTTCTCAATGGTGGTGTCCCAATTTTGTGGAATAATGTTAAAATAGACATCATCCATACTGTCAATCTTGTCATCCCCCGGATTCCAGATATATGAAATCGGGTAGGTTTGGGTGCCACTGACATATTCATCAGCATCACCAATTTGAATAACTACATTTCCATTTTCGGAAGAAGTTTCAAAATTAAAATTGCTAACATTCACACCGGTCAACCTGGCATTGTAGGTTGTTTCCACTGGCTGTCCGCCAATTTCCCGGTAAAAACTGCCGCTATAGGGGATGTAACGATAGATCCCGTGGCGTGGCTCAGAAAAGGTGACGGTGATGTTTTCCTGAATATTGTAGGCGTGATCTTCCTGAACATTCATGGTGACATCATAATAGTTGATATCAAAATATTCCTGGGCAAAGGTGCTTCCGGGAAAAACAATTCCTAACAGAAGAAGGCCAAGAAGGACAAGAAGTATCGGGGTGCTTTGCTTTTTCACATGGTTTACCTCCCAAAAATTTGTCAAGACGGCACTGTGAAAGTGCCGTCAGTTTTGTTACAATGTATGAATTTCTAAATGAACTCGCGCGGACTAGTTAAATTTAACCTGAACGTTTTCCCGTTCTTCAGCTGAGCCAACCTCAAAGAAGGGCTGTTTTTTAAATCCGAAGATACTGGCAACCAGATTACTGGGGAAGGATTCGACCTTGGTGTTCATAGTACGGACAACCGCATTGTAGTATTTACGGGAATTGGCAATTTCGTCTTCCAACGTTTTTAACTGTTGCTGTAAATCCAGAAAATTGGTATTGGCCTGGAGTTGGGGATAGGCTTCAGCTACCGCAAAAAGACTTTTCAGAGTACCAGATAAAGCATTTTCATTGGCGATTTTTTCGTCAATGCTGGTTGAGTTCATAGCCGCAGTCCGGGCTGCGGTTACCTTGGTAAAGGTTTCAGATTCATGGGTGGCATAACCCTTGACCGTTTCCACAAGGTTGGGAATCAGATCGTATCTCTTTTTAAGATAAACGTCCATGGTCGAAAAAGCTTCTTCAACCTGATTTTTGATACTAACAAAGCTATTTCGTGAAATAACAAGCCACAGACCGATGATCACAATAAGACCGAGAATAATTGGAATAGCAATCATTTTTTATAATCCTCCTTAAACAATTTTATTGTTGATATTATATCACGTCCCCATAGCAGCTACAATGAAATTAAGGGATACATTTTAAATGGCGCAAAAACCAAGAAAAATTATAAGGGTTGAACGATTTAATCCAGTTAAGAGTAATATTTTGCCTTGTTGGACTGAACCTTCTATATTATAATTAATACAAACAAGAAGTTGTCAGTGGTGTTAGAGAAACGTAAACAAGGAGAAATAATGAAATATTCACACATTCTATTTGATCTTGATGGAACACTCATCGATTCCAAGGAAACGGTGCGATGTTCTTTTGAATATGCTCTGGGGAAAATGCATGTCCCCAATCCGAAAATTATCGATATCGAGCCCTTGATTGGTCCGCCGATTCTTAAAACCTTTCAGGAAGTCTATGGATTTTCTCTGGCTGAAGCCCGTCAAGGTTATGAATTTTACCTGGAGGAATATGTTGGCAATGGTCAGATGTATCAGGCCCAGCTCTACCAGGGCGTCAAAGACACAGTTCATGCCCTCTATACTAGTGGTTGCTTTTTAGGGGTGGCCACAACTAAAAATGAAAATAATGCCCGTAAGATAATTGACAGTCAGAGGCTTGATATCCAGATTGACCGGGTCTATGGTACCTATAATGATGGCACTCGAAGCAATAAAAAAGAAATTATCACCGATTTGTTGGAAGACAACGATGTCCAGGATTTAGCGGACGTCTTAATGGTCGGCGATCGTCACTATGATATTATTGGTGCCAGCGAAGTGGGCATCGATTCCGTTGGTGTGACCTACGGCTGCGGTAGTGAAGATGAACTGCGACAGGCGGGAGCTACCCACTTGATTGCCAGCATTAATGAATTACTGAAAATTATAAAATAGGAGGACACAATGGAATCTAAAAACATGAATTTAGAACGGACAGCTTTAATAAAAGGCGATTTAAAATTCACTAATTTTGGTCAGCTGATTAAGTCGACCCTGTTCAGGAAATTGGTCAAAACCTTTATTGACGAACTGACGGTAAAAAAATCCTATCTATTAAAGACCTTGGAGCCGTTTGAAAATAATAAAGGCGAATTTAACGAAACCGCCTTTATTGATTTCGTTTATCTGTTGAATATTAATTCACTGGACGAAATCATCCAATCCGGTTATTTTGATATTCAATTCACCTATGAAGAATATTCCCAACTGTTTCTGGGCTTTCTGGAAGGGTTTTACAACTACTGGCGAAGTATTCAGCGATTTATGATCAAAACCGATGAATACAGCTCGGATGAAAAAACAAAGCGTTCAAAGGCTCATTCGCTGGCATCCAACAATGATGCTTTTAAAAAAATGGTTCTCGATCTCTATCGTAATATCCATTTCAATGTCACCGGGAAGAGCGTCAGCATTTACCGACAACTGCCCAGCGGGGCCCAGGTGGCCTTTTTAACGGACAAATTCGAATTTGACCGGGGTGTTAAAAGTAAAAATGATTCACTTTACCAGGTGCCCTACGTCTGGGAAGCGATCTTTGAACCACCGGTTATTTTCTATACCCAGTCAAGCAAACGAGATGGGATATTTCCGGTCAAAGATAAGCGGATTTTGCAGAAATTCTATCTGGACTGTGAAGAATGGTTTGCCATTCCGATGAAGGTCGGGCGACTGCTGTCGATCGTTTATGTTCAGAAAGAATATCTGGCTCTGGGGGCTGGTTTATTCAACCTCTTTGAAATGGCCACTCCTGAAGAATTCACCAAACAAAAACCGGATGCGGTGGTTTTCTTTGGCCTGGACGAGGTCCTCTTCGAAGATGATGAAAAACTGGGCTACGTGACTAAAGAGGATGAGGTTTATTATGGCCTGATCCCCGACAACCCCCATATTGATTATTTTGGTTATATGAAGAAAATGATGCTCACCCTGCACAATATCATTCAGATTGAAAAGAAAGCGATGCCCGTTCATGGCGCCTTTGCCAAAATCCGGGTGGGTGGCCGAAAATCAGCAAATGTTATGCTGATCGGTGATAGTGGTGCCGGCAAATCTGAAACCCTGGAAGCCATTAATAAACTCCCCAAGGAGTTGGCCTGCGACTTTGATATACTGATCGACGATATGGGCTCACTCCACTTTAATAAAGAAGGGGAACTAATGGCCGTGGGAACCGAAATCGGTGCCTTTGTCCGCTTGGATGATCTTCAGCCAGGTTACGCCTACAGTACCATGGACCGTAGTATATTTATGAACCCGAACATTGTCAATGCCCGTGTTATCGTGCCACAAATGTCCTATGAGGAGATTGCTAAATCGACCCGGGTGGATTATGTTTTCTATATAAATAATTACGAAGAAATTGGAGAATCAGCTCCTGCGATAGAACTATTTGATGATCTGGACGAAGCCTATGCGGTCTTTTCCGAAGGTAAACGAATGGCCAAGGGTACCACCGGGGAAGTGGGGATTACAACCACCTATTTTGCCAATCCCTTTGGTGCCGTCCAGTTAAAAGATGAGCATGAAAAGATTGCCAGAAAAACCTTTAAAAAGATGCGCGAAACTGGAGTTCAAATCGGGATGATAAGGACCCAACTGGGGATTCCCGGTTATGAACAGAATGGTCCTTTCCTGGCCGCCCAGGCGTTGGTTCAGTTTATTGATGAATTAAACAAATCAGAATAATTAAAAGGTTTCATTTGTCTGAAAGCTGGTATATAATAAGAGTAAGTTTATAATCATTATAAGGGAGGAAAAAATGGGTAAATTACAAGGAACACAGACGTTAGTTAATTTAATGACATCTTTTGTTGGCGAATGTCAGGCCAGAATGCGGTATACGTATTTTGCATCGATCGCAAAAAAAGAGGGTTACGTTCAGATCAGTGAAATTTTCACCGAAACAGCAGGTAATGAAAAAGAGCATGGTGAATTGTTCTATAAACACATTGCGGCCAATGAATACACATCCGGCAATGCTGTTGAAATTCCCGTCAATGCCACTTTTCCGGTAGCGCTTGGGGATACTAAAAACAATTTATTGCATGCAGCTTCCGGAGAAAATGAAGAATGGAATGAACTCTATCCGAAATTTGCTAAAATTGCCAAAGAAGAAGGCTTCGATGAAATTGCTGAGACATGGCTGGAAGTATGTATTGCTGAAAAAGCTCATGAAACCCGCTATCTCAAATTGGCAGCTAATATTGAACTGGGCCGTACCTTCAAACGGTTTAGCGAAGTGAAATGGAAATGTGGCAATTGTGGCTATATTCACGAGGGCGCCGAAGCGCCAGAACTTTGCCCGGCATGCAAACATGCTCAGGCATATTTTGAACTATTTGTCGAAACCTACTAAAATAAAAATAAACCGTTTAAACAAAAAGACACAGATCAATAACGATCTGTGTCTTTTTGTTTAAACGGTGATGATTTAGGGGGATTATTTTTCAAATGGGAAGTGGTACTGATCCAGACCGAGTTCCGCCTTGATGTCGAGGATATCTTTAATCAGGGCATCGTTGACCGGGGTTCCTTTGTCTTTGCGATCCAGCCAGGCATCATATTCTTTTTCACCGGCAGTGTAGATTCGTTCCTGACCGGGCATTTTTTCTGAGGCCCGCAGGTCTCTTAAAATATCACCGGTGATTTTTTTAAAGGATTCGGGTTCGGTGAAGTTTTCGATGTTGATGGCAATAAAGAAATGACCGAGGTGGTAGGGTTGCGCCTTGCCGTTAGCGTCAAAACCAAGCAGGCCTTTTAAGAACGAGCCGCTTTGCAGGGCAGCCGACAAAATTTCCACAAAGGTGGCGTAACCATAACCTTTATAGCCGCCGGTGTCTTCGCCGATGCCGCCCAATGGTGTCAGGGCCGCTTCGCCTTTAACAAGATCGATGAGGATCTGTTTGGTGTCAGTGCGGCTATTGCCCTGGCGGTCAATGACCCAGCCATCGGGAAGATCTTTATTTTCGCGATCATAGACTTCTATTTTGCCCCGTTGTGAAACCGAGGTGGCGCAGTCCAGCACAAAGGGGAAGGGTTCATCGCTGGGGACTCCTACGGTAATCGGATTGGTGCCCAACATGTTTTCAACCCCAAAGGTCGGCGCAATCGAAGGACGGGCGTTGGTGCCGGTCATCCCGATCATGTTATTTTCGATGGCCATCAGCGGGTAATAACCGGCAAAACCATAATGGGTGGAATTTCGGACCACGGTCATTCCCATGCCATAGACCTTGGCTTTATCAATAGCCATTTGCATCGCTTTTTTTGCAATGACATGTCCCATACCATCGTGACCGTCAATCACGGCGGTGGTAAAGGTGTCTTTGACTACTTCAAATTCGGTAACCGGATTCTGGATGCCTTGTTTGATTCGGTCATAGTAGATCGGTTTTAAACGGCCAATACCGTGGGAATCAATGCCCCGTTTGTCTGAGGTGATCAGGATGTCGGCACAGATCTTGGCGTCTTCTTCGGGAACCCCAATGCCTTTTAAGGCGTCGGTCATAAATGCTTCCAGAATGTCAAAGGGGATGCGGTAGGTGGTTTCGTCTTTCATCAATAATTCTCCTTGTCTAATGCTCTTTATATTTATTGGTTGATAACAATTTTGTCAACATAAGATGAGGTGGCGGCGTGAAGGGCGCCGACGTAGTCGCAGCGCAGGCTGATGATGTCGCCAACCTGATAGGTGGTTTCGGCGTCGCTAATGTCGATGACCAGATGGTCGGAGCTGGAACCGACGATGGTCAGACCGGAAAGTAACGGGAAAATATGATCGGTGTCGGTGTCCTGTCGGCCGAGGCCGCAGATGGCGCGCCGCCGGATCCCCTGGTCCTCAAAGAAGGGGATTTCGCCAAAGGCGTTGCGCCCGATTTCGCCCATTGGGTAGGTCGGTTTATCCTGCAGCTCAAGAATTTCCACATCCAGGATAAAGGCATCCTGATGGAGGTAATCATAGCAGTGATAATAGGCCGATTCTCGGCCAAAAAGGATCACATCACCCAGCCGGAGGTTGTTGATTTCTGCGGGTAAGGTTTCATTTTCGACCAGATAGTAAGCACTGGAATTACCGCCGGAAACGATCTCGCAGGGGAACTGATATTTTTCTTCGAGGATTGTTTTGACCTTAAAAAAAGCTCCAAAGGTTTGGGGGGTAGGAATGGTGGCCCCGACGCAGGTGGCGTTGGTGGCGATGCCCCGGAGATGGATGTTTTCCATCATTTTAATTTCGGCAAGATCCTGCTCCAGCTTTGTGAAAGAGGCCGCAATCAGTGATTCGATTTCAGCTTTGGCGGGATTGCCATCGCCAATAAAAAGACCCTCACGAAGATCGCCAAGGTCAAGCATGTAGAGGATGCCGTGGGTTTTGCCTTGGGCTTTGGCGGCCTGGTCTAACAGTCGGATGGTTTTTATTTCGCTGTTTAGTGAGAGGGTGGCATAGGCAACGGTATGATTGACCTCACTGGGCATGGGCACCCGGATCAGCCACTTTTCACAGGCCAGTGGGGCCAGGTTTTTGAGATTTTTAATGCGGGAATCGCCAATCGAGGTGGCCCCTCCGTCCAGGAAGGCTTGGGCAATTTCCAGGTTGCCGCCGGTACATTTGGTAACCGCGGTGACTTCGACCCCCAGTTTTTTGGTCCGTTTTATAATTGCTTTGGTATTGTCAGATATTTTTTTCTTATTGATTTTAAGTAAGGGATACATAAATGCTCCTTTGCAGTTTTCTGTTCTCCAGTATACCATAAGCGAAAAAAAAGCACAAATCATTGACAGCGCTTCCCCCCTTATTTATAATGAGGGATGAAGATCATTAGGAGACTGGAAAAGGTTC
>PGZR01000172.1 GCA_002841405.1 Firmicutes bacterium HGW-Firmicutes-4
CATGGCTTTCTGGATCAGCACCTCGGTACGGGTATCCACCGAGCTGGTGGCTTCATCGAGAATCAGGATTTTAGGATCTGCCAAAATCGCCCGGGCAATCGTCAGCAGCTGTTTTTGTCCCTGGGAGACATTGCTGGCTTCTTCATTTAAGAACATGTTGTAACCATCCGGCAGGGTATGGACAAAATAGTCCACCTGGGCGGCGATTGCCGCTGCTTCCACTTCGGCATCTGTAGCATCGAGACGGCCATATTTGATATTGTCGCGGATACTGGCATTGTATAGCCAGGTATCCTGGAGTACCATCCCAAAGAGACTGCGTAGATCGCCCCGGCTGAAATCCTTGATATTATGGCCATCCACCAGGATCGCTCCGGATTCCACGTCATAAAAACGCATCAACAGCTTGACGATAGTGGTTTTGCCAGCTCCGGTGGGGCCAACAATGGCAATTTTCTGACCTTCTTTGATGTGGGCGGAAAAGTCTTTTATAACCGTTTTGTCGGGATTATAACCAAAGTTCACATGGTCAAAATCGACACGGCCAGAGACCGTTGCGAGATCAAAAGCAGTGGTGCTTTCAGAAACCTCTTCCTCTTCATCCAGAAAGGTGAAGACCCGTTCGGCAGCGGCCGTGGTTTGCTGCAGAATGTTAGAAATATTGGCGATCTGCATAATCGGCTGGGTAAACTGGCGGACGTATTGGATAAAGGCCTGAATATCCCCAACGCTTAAGCGACCGTTAACCGCCAGATAACCGCCGAGAATACAAACCGCCACATAACCGAGATTACCGATAAAGGTCATCATCGGCATCATCAGTCCGGACAGGAATTGCGATTTCCAGGCTGAACTGTAAAGGGTGGTGTTATAGTGGTCGAAGGTTTCAAATGAAGAGGCTTCGCCGTTAAAGGCCTTAACCACGTTGTGCCCACTGTACATTTCTTCCACATGGCCGTTAATATGACCCAGATAGGTTTGTTGTTCGCTGAAATGCGGTTGGGACTTTTTAACAATATTCACAACAATGACAAACGAGATGGGGACAATCAACAGTGCTACAATCGTCATTTGCCAACTGATGGAAAACATCATAATCAGAATACCCACCAGGGTGGCCACTGAGGTAATGATCTGGGTGACACTCTGGTTCAGAGTCTGGTTGACTGTTTCAATATCATTGGTCAGGAAGGAAAGCACCTCACCATAGCTGGTTTTGTCAAAATATTTAAAGGGCAGACGATTGATTTTGGCAAAAATATTTCGTCTGAGTTCATAGGTTACCTTCATCGAAACTCCGGTCATAATATAGCCCTGAATATAAGAAAACAGTGCAGCAATGACGTAGAGTCCAAGTAGAATCAGAATGATTTGGCCAATATAGTTAAAGTCAATACCTTTGCCGTTATCAGCGATCATATTCATGACCCCTTCAAAAAGGGCGGTAGTGGCGTTTCCCAGGATTTTGGGGCCGACAATCATAAAGACGGTGGAGGCAACCGCGAAGATCAGTACAAAAAAGAGACTGATCTTATAGGCCGACAGATAGCGGGCCAGTTTTTTAAGGCTGCCCTTAAAATCTTTGGGTTTTTCGCCGGGCATCATTCCGGCCGGTCCCCCGGGACCTCGACCCATTCCGCCGCCGCCCATGTTGCCGCGTTTTGGTGTTTTGATATTATTTTGATCGCTCATATTTTTAGTTCCTCCTCTGATAATTGTGAGGATGCAATTTCCTGGTAGGTAGCACAGGTTTTTAATAATTCATTATGGGTTCCTTTACCAACCACCCGGCCGTGATCCAGAACGATGATCTGTTCAGCATGCATAATCGTGTTAATTCGCTGGGCGACGATGAGCACCGTACTATTGCCAGTGTACTCTTTTAAAGCTCGGCGCAGTGCCACATCGGTTTTATAATCCAAAGCCGAAAAGCTGTCGTCAAAGATGTAGATATCCGGTTTTCGCACCAGCGCCCGGGCAATCGACAGACGTTGTTTCTGGCCGCCGGAAACATTACTGCCGCCTTGGGCGATTTCCCGTTCAAAACCGTCCTGACTGCTTTCGATAAAGCCAGTGGCCTGGGCGACCTGAGCAGCAATGGCCAGGTCTGCTTCATTGGCATTCGGATCGCCATATTTGAGATTGGAAGCGACGGTTCCGGAAAACAGCACCCCTTTTTGGGGAATGTAACCAATTTTCGCTCGCAGGTCGTGTTGGGTGACCTCCCGGATGTCAATGCCATCGATTTTAACGGCACCGGAGGTGGCATCGAAAAACCGCGGAATCAGGTTAATCAGGGTTGACTTACCCGAACCGGTGGAACCGATGAAGGCGGTGGTTTCACCGGGATTGGCGACGAAGTTGATATCATGAAGGACATCTTCCTCAGCCCCTTCGTAACGGAAGGAAACGTGGTCAAAAGCCAGGGTGGTCTGAGCGTTCATCGGCAGTTTTTTTGGTGATGCCGGGTCGACAATGCTGGGTTTAACCGCCAGCACTTCCTGAATCCGATCGCCAGAAACAGCCGCTCGGGGAATCATGATAAACATCATCGACATCATCAGGAAGGAGAAAATAATCTGCATCGTGTATTGCATAAAGGCCATCATATCTCCAACTTGCATGGCTGAAGCGGCGATTTGCTGAGCCCCGACCCAGACAACTAACAGGGTGACGCCATTCATGATAAACATCATGGTCGGCATCATAAAGACCATGACCCGATTAACAAAGAGATTATTGGCAGTGGTGTCCTGGTTTACCGCATCAAAACGATTTTCTTCGAATTTCTGGTTGCCAAAAGCCCGCACTACCATCAAGCCAGTCAGGCTTTCCCGGGTGACCAGGTTCAGTTTATCAACCAGTTTCTGGATCAATTTAAACCGGGGCATCGCAATGGCAAAAACCACGCCAATAATCATGACAATGGCTAAGACGGCCACAACAATAATCCAACCCATGGAAGTGGTTCGGCGCAGTGCCATAATAATCCCGCCAATGGCCAGAATCGGTGAATAACAGAGAATCCGAATGCCCATAATCAGCATCGTCTGAATTTGGGTGATATCATTGGTATTACGGGTAATTAGTGAAGCCGTTGAAAACTTGTCGAACTCAGTATTGGAAAAACACTGTACCTTTCTAAAGATATCCCGGCGGAGACTTTGGGAAACCCCGGCGGCTGTTCGGGCTGAAAAAAAGCCAACCCCGATAGCTGCCGAAATGGCGATTAATGAAAGCAGCAACATAATTGCGCCAATTTTTAAAATGTAAAGATTTTGAATGGCTCCGACATCAACCCCAAGTTCGGTATAGAATTGCTTGGTGAACTGAACGGCAGTTTGAACCTGCATTGACTCCGGGGTTTCGGCTGCCTGTTCCCGGGCTTTATCAAAAGTTGTCGGGGACAGCTGCGTGAGCATCGGCAGGACCTGGTAAATCTCGGTAAAATCGAGATCGGTTGCGCTTGCGGTGGAACTGGAATCGATCGCACTGGTATCCAAAGAACGCATGTAATTAATAAAGGTCCAGGTGGCTGCACCAAAGATCGGATCCAGGGTTTCAAAGGTTTCGGTACTGGCATCCGTCAAGACATAAATCGACTCAGTTTCCAGCGCCGGGAATTTTTCTAGTGTGGCTTGATAGTCGGGATTCGAGGTATCATCGGGACGCATCAGCAGGTAGTCATCCGCCACGGTCTGTTGATCGGCTGGGGTCATAAAGGTTGTCATCAGGGCATAGCCGTCTTCACTGATGGCTTCCGGGGTTGCGTTTTCGATCCCGTTTCAGGTCGGAAATGGCCTGTACAAATAGCAGTGCCAGGGTGATGAAAAGAACCCCCAGATAGGGTTTTAAATAGCGTGAAAGCTTGATCATGTTGTTTTCCTTTCTGCTTTTTCTTGTTGTTCCAGGTCGCATTGTTGTCGATCAATCTGATCAAAGGCGACCGCTAATTTGTTTAGTAAAAGAACCAGAGCTTGGGTATCTTCTTGACCCAGAATGGTGGTTGCTTCATCATAGATTTGGAAGCAGGATTCGGAAACGTCGGTTTCCAGTTGTCGGCCGGTCTCGGTGAGGTTAACGTATACCAGGCGGCGATCCTTGCTTGAAGCAATCCGTTCGACATAGCCATGTTTTTCCAAAGTTGAGATCGTTTGAGAAACGCCGGGCATGGAAATTGAGGTTTCCCGGCTGAGTTGAGAGATTTTCACACCGGGAGCCAGCGGGAGATTGTTTGTCTGAGCTTCTTGCTGTTCTTCTTCATACATTTTTTTAAGGGTTTTTAACATAAAAAATTCATGGGGCTTGAGATCTTTCATCAGGCATTTATGAATTCGTCCCATGCTTGATTTTTTTATGTGATGAAAAGCCTTAAACAGTTCGTGTCCATTTATTTCCAATTAGAGCTCCTTTCACAGATTAATTATTAACTGAAATAATAGTTAATCACTATAATAGTTAATGCACTTAAGTAAATCCATTATAAACGAGTATCAGAATTATGCAAGGGAATTTATTTTTTGAAAAGCATTAACATAAGAATTTATGCTATAATATTTCAGTAACTTAAGGAAAATTAAGTATAAGGAGTAGAAAATTTAGTATGACCACGAAAAAAGAAGCATTTAAAGAGACCTTAAAATATGCATTTATTCAAACGCTGCCGGTTCTTTTCGGCTATGTTTTCATGGGGATGGCCTTTGGCATTCTACTGGAAAAAGCCGGCTATAATTTTATCTGGGCATTTTTCATCAGTTTGATTATATACGCCGGTTCGATGCAATTTGTGCTGATCGGTATGCTGGGTGGCGGCATGGGCTTGTTGTCGATGATCGTCCTGACCCTGTCGGTCCAGAGCCGTCATATTTTTTATGGCTTATCCTTTATTGAAAAATTTAAGGCGATGGGAAAATGGGGCTGGTATATGATTTTTTCAC
>PGZR01000028.1:0-11645 GCA_002841405.1 Firmicutes bacterium HGW-Firmicutes-4
AAAAATGCCAAAAAATTAATAATTGCCTGTTGCATATAAACAAATCTCCTTTTAATCTCTCCGATTAAGTGTTAGAATGACTATAGAATGCCATTAAGACTATATTGTACCTTTTATGAATGCTTTTGACAAGCGTCGGTTAAGGGACGGTTTCATTCGGCGTCATGATAAAAACAGGAGAACTCAATGAAAAAAATTCTTGGCCCCCTTCGCCGGGGGGTTGAAAAATATGAAATGATTAAACCCGGAGACCGCATTGCCGTTGGTCTGTCCGGTGGTAAAGACAGTACGGCACTGCTTTATGCCATGAAACGCTTTCAGTATTTCTCACCGGTTCCTTTTGAACTGGAGGGAATTACTCTGGACATGGGCTTTGGCGGCATGGATCTGACCCCCTTGGTTGATTTATGTGCCAGACTTGATATTCCCTATACCATCAAAAAAACCTTAATCGGCCCGATCGTTTTTGAGGAACGGCAGGAGAAAAACCCCTGCTCACTCTGTGCCCGGATGAAGCGTGGCGCCCTCCATGATCTGGCCATTGAGCGGGACTGCCGAACCATTGCCTTGGGCCACCATGCGGATGACGCCATCGAGACTTTTTTTCTGAGTCTGTTTTATGAAGGACGAATTAACACTTTTTCACCGGTAACCTATCTGGATCGAAAAGATATCACCCTGATCCGTCCCTTAATTTTTGTTAAGGAACGGGACATCATCGGGGATCCGGAAATGAAAGCACTGCCCGTGATCCAAAGCACCTGTCCCGCCAATGGTTACACTAAACGCGAAGACATCAAAATCATGATTAAGAATCTCCGCAAAACCATGCCAGATCTGGATGATCGGGTGTTGGGAGCCATCCAAAACAAGGAACAATTAAATCTGTGGTTTTAAACTGGTTTATGATTTAGAACTGTAGATAAAGCACCACGTAGTACCGACAATTGTTTTATCATGTTGTTTGCATCGGGGCGAACATGGCATAGCCTGTCCGAACCCGCAGCAAAAAATAGATTAACAATTGATCGGTACGGTAGTCTAGCAGGAACTTAAAGAATTATTAATGGTTTTTTATTATAGTAACGTTAAGAAAGCAGGTACGAAAATGAATGAAAAAATACTCGTTGTCGATGATGAAGCGTCGATTGTTGATTTCAATTCACCCGGATCTGATTGTGTTGGATATTATGCTGCCAAAGAAAAACGGTTATGATGTCTGTCGGGAGCTCTCTCCCCAATTGGGTGTTCCGATTATCCTCTTAACTGCCAAAACCGATATTATTGATAAGGTTCTAGGGCTGGAGCTGGGAGCGGATGATTACCTGACAAAACCCTTTGACAACCGCGAGCTGTTAGCCCGGATCAAAGCCCACTTACGACGTTCAAGTATAACCATTGAGCCTCAGAAACAGGAATCGCTACTGAAAAATGGCGACTTAAGTATTTATGCCGACGAGCGAATGGTGATGCTGGACGGTAAAGAAATCCATCTCACCCCCAAAGAATTCGAATTGCTCTTTTTGTTGGCCTCCAACCTGGAACAGGTTTTCCCCCGGGATACCCTGTTGGAAAAAATCTGGGGCTATGATTATTATGGTGATACCCGAACTGTTGACATGCATGTTCAGCGAATCCGTCGAAAAATTGACACCCAGGGTAATAAATATATCCAGACTGTTTTTGGAATTGGATATAAAATGAGGAAACTTTAATGCAACTAAGCTATCGGGTTCGAATGATCTTATACAACATCCTGCTTTTTGCTTTCGCATTTTTGATTGTTGTATTTTGCGTGTTTCAAGGAACCTCCTACTACTATATCAACCAAACAAAAGACACCTTACAAAAAACAGCCCAAGACTCTACCTTGTTTATCAGTCAGGAATTAAAAAATGTCCAGAGCCCGGAATCTCTTAAAAACAGATTCATTGCTAATAGTCTTTACCTGTCAAAAAGTATAGCTGAGAATGAAAACCATCGGGTCCTGCTTTTTGATACCGAGGGAAATCGAATTGCGGATTCCGTGGAAGAAACCACGATTAATAATACCCTTAAAGCTGAGCTTGACCTGTCACTGGCTGAGAAGGCCCCGGTTTTTACCTTGAAATCCATTAACGATGCCAGCGTCGCATATTTCACCGCCCCGGTTACCATCGACAATACCATCATTGGATACATTGGTTTTATTTATTCGATGCACGAAATGGACACATTTTTAGATATTGTTGGCATTCTTTTTGCGGTTGGCGGATCAATTGGTCTGATGGTTCTGGTTTTTGTAACGATGTCTTTTTCCAAACACTTTTTTCAGCCCATTAAAGATCTGACGAAAATCTCCAAAGAAATAAATAACGGTAATTATAATTTAACCATCTATTATAAGCACACCGATGAAATCGGCGATCTGACCCATGCTTTTAACGGCATGGTTACCAATATCAACAATGTCATCCTACAGCTGGAATCCGAACGGAAACGACTTGCCGGGGTCCTCGCTTCGATTGATGATGGGCTCCTGGCGATTGATAAAAACGGTAATATCATCACCTCAAACAGCTATATAAAAACTTATTTTAATGTCAGTAATCCCAAAACTATTTATGATTTTCAATATCAATCTTTTTTGCGGGATATTTTTGACAGCCTCAAGAACGGCAAAGACCATATCTCAGAAGAAATTGACTGCAACAACCGCAATCTCCTACTGATTGGTAGTCCCATCCGAGAAAAGGGTTTTGAAGAAAACTATATGATCATCATCCGAAACATGACGGCTGCCCGTCATATTCAGGAAGAACAACGAAAATTCATCAGCAGTGTTTCCCATGAGTTGCGCACCCCCCTGACCACCATTATCGGTTATACTGATATGCTCACCCGTCGGCAGGTGGCCGATCCGGAAATCCTCAACCGCTCCCTGAACACCATTAACCGGGAAGGTCACCGGCTTTTACGGCTGGTAGACAATCTCTTAAATGTAAACAAATTTGACAAGGCCGAATTTGATTTTAAGAAAACAAACCTGAATATTGTTCTGCTGCTATCTGAAGTAGTTGAACAAATGCAGATTAAAGCAAGTCAGTCCGACGTCGAAATTAACTATGTTTCCGATGAACTGCCAGAAATTCTGGGAGATTATGACCGACTTCAGCAGGTATTTATTAATATTATTCATAATGCCATCAAATATTCAAACCGTGGGGATATTATTGATGTCATTTCAGCTATTGAGGATAATCACATCGTTGTTTCGATCCGAGATTATGGTCCTGGCATTTCAGAAATCGAGCAAAAACGAATTTTCAATGCATTTTATCGGGTTGAAGAGGATCGCTCCCGGGGATATGATGAAGGCGGGTCGGGACTGGGTCTTTATATTGTTAAACAAATTGTCGAAAAGCACGACGGAAAAATTGATATCGTTAGTCAGGTTGGCGAAGGTACCAATATTATTGTCACGCTTCCCATTCTGTCGGTCTTAATTTATGGAGGTGATCAAGATGAAAAAAACACAAAATAAAGTGATTTTCTTCTGTGTGATTGTCTTAACCCTGTTCATCAGCAGCGGTTGCCAGAATCTTTTCATTCCAACCAATGTGCCCGTTGTTTTGCGTAATGATCCGGTCTCAAAAAATCCATCACCTCAGCAAATCAGCATTCAATCCTACACCATGGCTTCTCCTGGGGTGGTCCAGGACATTACCAATAGTGGAAATAATCTGATCCTTTTCACTTTTGGCACGACCTATAATATTGACACCTATAATACCGAAACCATGCAATTGTCCTCTTTTGTCAATTCTGACAAAAGAGCACTGAGTGCCCTTTATGATACCTTTGATACCGGCATCTACTACGCCGAAAAACTGGTAGATTCGATAACTGGCAGCGTCGGAAGCCAAATTATCTGGTCAGACGTGAATCAAAACACCACCCGGGTCATTTCTCTGCCAGAAGAAAATGTTATCCAGCACTTTGGCATTGGTGACTCCGGCCAGGTGGTTTACGCTAATAATAACAATCAAATTATACTAGCCGATAGTGAAGGCAATCGCCAAGTTTATAATGTCCAAAACAACTTTGACATCCTGGCCCTTGACTACATCAATAAGGAAAAAGGTGTCATATTTATTGCTACTGATCCTCAAAATGAAGAACGGAGCAATCTATATTACGCAAAAATGAAAGCTGATTCTGCCGAATTGGCATCAACTCTGATCGCAGAGAATGTGAGTAGTTTTAACATTAACGATTTAACGAATCAGGTTGTCTTTATTAAGAATATCGGCGATTTCCAGACCATTCGCACCTGGAACACCAGTGTCGCAAGCTCCAGCGGCGTTGCCACTGGTAATTATGAATCGGCCCGGTTTACACCAAACGGTGAACGCATTGTCTTTACACAATCAACTCCGAATTCCGATAATCAGACTGAATCAATTTGGATTATGGATGCCAGCGGTAAGAATTCGCTCCAACTCACTGCGCCGCTTAACATCAACTCCGAGATTATCTGTCATCCTTACAAATCGGTACTTTTTTTCTCAGTCGAGAAAAGTTCTGATAGCATCAGCTCCAGTGATGAGCATACCCTTTCTCAAACCTATCAGCTCACTTATAAAATAGACTGAGCCCAATTATTTTTCAAAAAAAAGCGACCGAATTAAATATCGGTCGCTTTTTTAGCTTGTGTTTTTTCCATGCTGATTTTACTTCACCTGAACTCGGCCCTGATAGACAACCCCACGTTTGGGATCAACCGAGATAAGCTTCCCATGCTCCAGAGTATCCAATGCTTTAACAACATTGACAATAACCGGAATATCATAATGAAGTCCGGCAATAGCTCCTTCTGAGCTAAGACCGCCCTCTTCGGTAATAATTGCCGACGCCAGCGGTAGTATTTGACTGAGCTCTGGTGTCAGGGTTTTTACCACTAAAATATCGCCTTCCTGGAAATCATTCAGGTTAGCCGTAGTTATTAGTTTCGCATGGCCGGTCACTGGTTTTTTACCAATGCCTACCCCATTAATGATGGCATTTCCGACGGTATGAACCTTGATCATATTGGTATTTCCCTGAACGCCCAATGGAACACCGGCTGCAACTACAGCGATGTCGCCAAATTTGACATAGCCCTGTTCCACTGCTTTTTTAACCGCATCCATAATCATACTGTCAGTATCCCCAAACTCAGGGGTGTATATACAATTGACTCCCCAAACCAGGGCCAGCCGACGAACGGTTGTCACCTTGTCGGTGACTGCCAGAATGCCGCAGTCCGGGCGGTATTTGGAAATCATCCGGGCGGTGTGACCCGAAGATGTGGCGGCGATAATCGTCTGGGCATCAAGCTGTTCGGAAATCTGGCAAGCCCCTTCACTGACCGCATTGGTAATGGTCAATTCGCCATGATCAGGTTTTTTACGGCGAGCATATTCTTCAGAATCTTCGCTTTTTACCACAATATTAAACATCGTTTTGACGGATTCAACAGGATAGGATCCTGCCGCCGTTTCGCCGGACAACATTACTGCATCCGTTCCATCAAATACTGCGTTTGCCACATCGCCAACCTCAGCCCGGGTCGGTCTGGGGTTACGCATCATTGAATCCAGCATTTGAGTCGCTGTAATAACTGGTTTACCAACAAGATTACATTTTCTGATAATGCTTTTTTGAACCAGCGGTACGTCTTCGGCGGGTATTTCTACCCCCAAATCCCCTCTGGCAACCATGATTCCATCGGATACATTAAGAATCCGATCAATATTTTCGACACCTTCCTGATTTTCAATTTTAGAAATAATGTCAATTCGATCCCCACCATTACGTTCCAGAACTTTTCTGATTTCTAAAACATCATGAGGTTTTCTCACAAATGATGCCGCCACATAATCGACCTTTTGCTGGATCCCAAAAATAATATCACTGCGGTCTTTTTCTGTTAACGCCGGCAATTCAATGCTCATACCTGGCAGGTTAATGCTCTTTTTGCTGCCAAGAGTTCCACCATTTAAAATACTACAAACCATCTCATTATCGAAAACATCTTCCACTTCCAGCTGAATTAAGCCATCATCGATCAGAATTCGACATCCTGGTGATACTTCATTGGGAAGATTTTCATGAGAGATACTAAAACGTTTTTCATTGCCTGAAATGATTTCAGTGGTCAAGGTTACCTTTTCGCCGGCAACCAGCTCGACTTTCCCGGCACTCAAGTCTCCGGTTCTTATTTCCGGACCCTTAGTATCCAACATAATGGCCACCGGTATCCCCAGTTCTTTCCGTACTTCTTTAATCCGCTGAATTCTTGCTGCATGTTCTTCATGACTGCCGTGAGAAAAATTCAATCGTGCCACATTCATCCCATTGAGAATAAGTTCTCGTAATATTTCCTTTGTATCTGCCGCTGGTCCCAGTGTACAGACAATCTTTGTTTTTTTCATTTTCTACCTCTTTTCGTATTTACTTTCTATTTATAAAATAACCAATACGGAGGGGCTGATAAACCCCCGCGGCATCGCTATTATTTATTGTATTGCTGATAATCCAGTCTATAACGGATTGTTTGCAAATTCTTGAAATTTATTTAAATGGATAATATCGAGGCCATATCATAAATATCCTGGCGGAAGATTTTGGGCATTTGGAGGGCTTCTTCGATGGGAATACCCAGATAAGATCCACAGCGTTGAGCCATAACTCTTCCCGTTTCTTTCTTGACAATACTTAACACTGCATTGTACCCCATAAAACTGGCCAGATTCCGGTCCATATTGGAGGGTGATCCCCCTCTCTGAATATAGCCCAGATTTGTGCCTTTGGTTGTTACCTGGGTTTTCTCTTCAATCTTAATACAATAATCCCGGTAATTACCACACCCCTCTGCCAACATCACAATGCTGTGAAGTTTACCCCGGTCTTTTCCTTGGAGCAGCCGTAAACAGATGGCATCCAGATCCGTTTCAACCTCCGGCAAAATTAATGCTTCGGCCCCACCTGACAGTCCCGAAAAAAGGGCGATATCGCCGCATTTTCGGCCCATTACTTGAACCACGTTGATACGATTGTGAGAGTAAGTGGTATCTCTAATCTTACTGATGGCATCCAGGGCGGTCGTCACAGCAGTATCAAAACCAATGGTATAATCGGTAAAGCCCAAATCGTTATCGATGGTTCCGGGAATGCCCACCACGCTAACCCCCAGTTTCTGTAGTGCCAGGGCGCCATTCATGCTTCCGTCTCCGCCGATGATGATCAGATGTTCGATTCCATATTCTTCCAGTATACCGGCACTTTGCTTCACCCCGGCATCCGTTGCAAAAAACTCACTTCTCGATGTTCGCAGGATGGTGCCACCCCGCTGCAGAATATCTGCCACCGAGTATACGCTAAACGGCGTAACATCCCCTTCCAGTAAACCTGAAAAGCCCCGATTAATCCCATACACTTCAACCTTATTATAAATAGCCGTTCGAACAATGGCCCGAATGCAGGCATTCATCCCTGGCGCATCGCCGCCGCTGGTTAAAACTCCAATTCTCATTTTGTTTTGACCTCCACATTTTTTATTCCTAAAATTTGGCCTAATTCTGTGAGTAGTGTTTCTTCAAGGGTAACCCATAAGTCTTTATTGGCCCCAAAATGTTTATTTTCGTTTCTCAGATATAATACCACCGGCACTGATCCTGGATACTTAATTAGAATCGATTTAACCGACTTTATCAAGTCTTTTTCTGTTAAATCCCCTATACTCAAAACCAGCTTCTGACGATTCTGGACCCCGCCATTGGTCGCATATATCGTCTTACTTTCTTTTACTTCAAGACTTTTTTTCACTTCAGGGTTATCTTTGTTTTTAGGAGGTTCCCCGATGGGGTAGATCTGAGCCGCAATCACCGAGGTTCGGGCCTCTTCATTGTAATTAATCCGCCCTTTGATAACCAGCGGCTGATCTGGTTTTAAATACCGGCGATACTCATCATAAGTTTTTGGAAAAACTACCACCTCGATTCGCCCATATAAATCTTCCAGGGTCAGGAACGCCATCATCTGACCTTTTTTTGTCATCATGGTTTTCATTTCCACAATTAAACCACCAATACTGACCTGCTGTCCATCACGGATACCGGCATCTTTTAAATCCTGATAGCTGTCGACAAGATTGGAAAACAAGGTGACGGTTTTCTTGAGAATGTCTTCATATTTTTCCAGCGGATGACCAGTAACGTAAAGACCCAAAACCTCTTTTTCCAATGCCAGCCGCTGCTCTTTGGAAAATGGTTGTTTTTGAGGAAAATGATCTTCCTTCAAATTTGTCAGTTCTTTTGATCCGCCCAGTCCGGCCATATCCATCAGGGACATTTGCCCTGAGATCCGGTCTTTCTTTTCCCGCTGCACCTGATCAACAATCAATTCGGCAATAGCCAACATTTGTGCCCGGCTACTGCCAATGGCATCAAAAGCGCCGCCCTTGATGAGACTTTCGATGCTTCGTCGGTTCAGGGATTTCAGATCCACCCGTTCACAGAAATCCCGGAGATTCTGGAAATCACCTTTAGCTTTGCGGGCTTCAATGATAGCGCCAATGGCATTTTTTCCCAGCCCTTTAACTGCTCCCAGTCCAAAACAGATGGAATTGCCGGAAACGCTGAATTTTTCGTAGCTGGCATTAATACTGGGTGGTAATACATGAATACCCATTTTTCGGCAATCTTCAATATATTTCGCAACTTTTTTCTCATCGTCCATAATACTGGACATAAGCGCGGCCATAAACTCGGTGGGATAATAGCATTTCAACCAGGCCGTCTGATAGGCGATGACAGCATAAGCCGCCGCATGGGATTTATTAAAGGCATATTTGGCAAAGTCTTTCATTTCATCAAATATTTTTTTAGCGGCCGCTTCAGAAACCCCTCGTCGGATTGCACCTTCAACGATAACTTTACCAGTTTCATCAATTTCGCCTTGGATAAAAACCTGACCCTCGGCCTCCATCACGCTGGTCTTTTTCTTTGACATGGCCCGCCTGACCAGGTCACTTCGACCCATCGAAAAGCCCGCCACATCTCTGAAAATCTGCATAACCTGTTCCTGATAGACCATACAACCATAGGTAACATTAAGGATGTTCTCAAGAATGGGATGATCATAGACCGCCAGGGACGGGTTCTTCTTATTTTCAATGTAACGGGGAATCTGATCCATTGGACCGGGACGATAAAGCGAGATACCAGCGATAATATCTTCAAAACTGCCAGGCTGGAGTTCTTTGATAAACTGCTGCATACCCCGGCTTTCCAATTGAAAAACACCGAGGGTATCACCTTTAGAAAGCATTTCATAAACTTTGGCATCATCCATTTCCAGACTGTCCAGATCCAGACGGTTGCCAGTGCTATGCTCAATATTCTCCAGCGCATCCCGGATCACCGTTAAGGTTCGCAGACCGAGAAAATCCATCTTGAGTAGTCCCAGATCTTCCAGCAAGCCCATCGGAAACTGGGTTGTGATCACATCATTGTTGCGATAGAGAGGGATATATTCCACCAGAGGTAAATCAGAAATAACTACCCCTGCTGCATGAGTTGAGGCATGCCGGGATAAACCTTCAATGGACTGAGCCGTTTTAACCAGTTTGGCAATATCGGTATCAGCATCATTCATTTTTTTAAGTTCAGGGTTTTCTTTTAATGCTTCCTCGATAGTGATATTGACGCCGGGATGCATGGGTATTTCTTTGGCTACCCGGTCGACCAGATTATAGGGCATATCCAAGGCTCGGCCTACATCACGGAGCGCACCCCGGGCGGCCATGGTTCCAAAGGTAATAATCTGAGCCACCCGGTCTTCCCCATACTTGTTCACCACATAATCGATGACTTCCTGCCGCCGTTCGTAACAAAAATCGACGTCAATATCCGGCATTGTTACCCGCTCCGGGTTGAGAAAACGCTCAAACAGCAGCTGATACTTAATCGGATCGATGGTGGTAATCCCCAAACTGTAAGCTACCAGACTGCCGGCAGCACTTCCCCGTCCCGGTCCAACCATGATCTGATTGTCCTTGGCATACTTGATAAAATCCCAAACGATCAGAAAATAATCGTCAAAGCCCATATTGTGAATGGTTTCTAATTCATAGGCCAGACGATCATGCAAATCTTTGGTCAGGGTTTGATATTTTTTTTCCATTCCGGCCATACAAAGGCCTTTCAAATAGTCTTCAGCCTTTTCGCCGGGAGGCAATTCAAACTGGGGCAGATGGGTTTTTTCCAGATCAAAGCTGACCTGGCAGCGTCTGGCAATGCGATTGGAGTTTTCGATCGCTTCCGGCAGATCGGAAAATAGTTTACCCATTTCTTCCTGACTCTTTAAATAAAATTCATTGTTGGGAAAACGCATTCTTTTTTCTTCCGAAACGGTGGCAGCTGTTTGAATGCATAAGAGAATGTCATGGTTTTCACTGTCCTCTTTAGAGACGTAATGGACGTCATTGGTAGCTACCAGGGGAATATTCATTTTTTTTGACAGCTGGATCATCCGCTCATTGATCAACGCTTCTTCGCGGAGACGATGATCCTGAATTTCCAGAAAGAAATGATCTTTGCCGAAAATATTCTGATATACAAGACAGCGTTCTTCCGCGCCAACCAGATCATTATTTAGAATCATTTGTGGAATTTCACCGGCAATACAAGCCGACAGGCAAATAATTCCCTCACTGTATTCCCTTAAACAATCATGATCCACTCTGGGTTTATAATAAAATCCATCAATGAAACCTTTCGAGACAATCTTCATGAGGTTTTTATACCCCAAGTTGCTCTCCGCTAACAAAATAAGATGTGCCCGTTCTTTGTCATAGACCGGATCCTTTTGTTCAAGGCCTCGTGGGGCCACGTAAACTTCACAGCCAATCACCGGATGGATTTTTTCATTGAGACAGGCCTTATAAAAATCAATGGCGCCAAAAAGAACCCCATGATCAGTCAACGCAACACTTTCCATGCCGTTTTGCGCTACCGCCTTGACCAGCTCATTGATTCGGCCAAAACCATCCAGCAGACTATATTCGCTATGTACATGAAGATGTGTAAATTGTTTTTCCATCGTTTCTTCCACTTTACTGTTAAAATTTAGTTTCATGCTTTTCTTGGTCGGTTGATATTGATCCCAGTCCTTAATACTCATCTTCTTTCCTACATTATATACTATTTCTGATTGATTATTAAGTTTCATTTGAAATGATTCATTTTAATCGCAATTTTATTTGTTATTTTTTTAACGTTATTTTTTTGCCGGTAATCCTTTACATTATTTCTGAGTTATGTTATTATATGTTCGTAATCAATTTTACGATTGTTGCGAAAAGATTTAATAATTTCATATATTGGCAGGAGTTATGGAGGGCCGTACTTTCGTTTTTACATTAAGAGAATATGTAAATTTGTTAGTATGCGCTTTTTTTCTTTGCTTTTATTCCCTTCCATACGGTTTTATTATGTTTTTGAAACATAATTAAATAAATAATTAAATAAATAGGGGGTTATACTTATGAAAAAGTATATCTTATCACTGGATGCAGGAACTACGAGTTCAAGAGCGATTTTATTTAACCATGACAGCGAAAT
>PGZR01000028.1:11665-38163 GCA_002841405.1 Firmicutes bacterium HGW-Firmicutes-4
AACTGTCGTTTGGGACAGAAAAACTGGCGAACCTATTTATAATGCCATTGTTTGGCAATGCCGTCGTACCGCATCTTTCTGTGATGAATTAAAAGCCCGAGGACTGGAAGACTATGTTCGTGAAAACACCGGTCTTGTAATCGATGCTTACTTCTCTGGAACAAAAATTAACTGGATTTTAAATAACGTTCCTGGTGCTCGTGAAAGAGCTGAAAAAGGCGAACTGGCTTTTGGAACCATTGATACCTGGTTAATTTGGAAATTAACTGATGGTAAGGTACATGTAACTGACTATTCTAATGCTTCCCGTACTATGGCATTTAATATTAAAACCCTCAAATGGGATGAAAAAATGTTAAAAGAACTGGATATCCCAGCTTCTATGTTACCAGAAGTTAGACCATCCTCAGCTGTTTACGGAACTACTACTCTTTATGGAACAGAAATTCCTATTGCTGGAGCTGCTGGTGATCAACAAGCTGCACTCTTTGGACAAGCTTGTTTCGAACCTGGTATGGCTAAGAATACTTATGGAACCGGTTGCTTTATGCTGATGAATACTGGTGACAAACCTGTTAAATCTAACAGCGGTTTGGTTACAACCATTGCCTGGGGTTTAGATGGCGAAGTAGATTACGCTTTAGAAGGTTCTATCTTTATTGCTGGTGCTGCTATTCAATGGTTAAGAGACGAAGTAAGATTAGTTGACTCTTCACCAGACAGCGAATACTACTGTAATAAAGTATCTGATACCCACGGCGTTTACATGGTTCCTGCTTTCGTAGGACTGGGCGCTCCACATTGGGATATGTATGCACGTGGTGCAATCTTAGGATTAACTCGTGGCGCCAGTAAAGCTCATTTAATCAGAGCAACTGTTGAATCTTTAGCTTATCAGACAAAAGATGTTCTGGATGCTATGGAAAAAGATTCCAACATCAAATTGGCGGCATTAAAAGTAGATGGTGGCGCTTGCGCTAACGATTTCTTAATGCAATTCCAGGCAGATATTTTAGGCGTTCCTGTTGATCGTCCTTCAATCGTTGAAACAACTGCTATGGGTGCTGCTTACCTTGCTGGTTTGGCTGTTAAATTCTGGGATGGCAAAGCTGATGTAACTGCTGCCTGGAAACTTGACCGTTCATTCAATCCTGCTATGGATGCCGATGTTCGTGCTAAATTATATGCTGGCTGGTTAAAAGCTGTTGAATGTGCTAAAGGCTGGGAAGACGCAGAATAATCCATTCTGACTGAATATTCATTTTAAAATTTATTGTTGGGGTGTTTAAAACACCCCGACAATTTAGATTTTTCTCTTTCCTATTTTTGTGATTGTGTTATAATGAATTTACAAATACGATCCTACAGGGAGGAGTTTTATGTCGACGAGAAAATGTCTTCTCATGTTTCAGGACAACCCCATTATTGTCGCCGTTCGTAATCCTAAAGATATTTACGATGCTATTCATTCAAAATCACAGATCATCTTTTTGCTGACCGGCAATGTCTATAATTTAAAAAAAATGGTCGAGCTTTGTACCAAAGCCGACAAACACGTGTTTACCCATTTGGATCTCATTAAGGGTTATTCCCAGGATAATTATTTTATTAAATATCTGAAAGATGAGATTAAACCAACGGGCATTATTACCACCAAAAACAATATTATCACTCGGGCCAAACAGGAAGGTCTGATGACTGTCCAGCGTTTATTTCTATTGGATTCTTCTGCCATGGATATTTCAATTACTTCGGCAAAAAAAATCAAACCCGATGCCATTGAAATTCTGCCTGGCCTGGTTCCAAAGCTGATCGCAGCCGTTAAAAAAGAGGTCGATATTCCAATTGTTACCGGGGGATTCATAGAGACAGAGGAAGAAGTTCGTTCTTGTCTTGCTGCTGGTGCATTATCAGCCAGCACATCTCACAAGCCGTTGTGGGAAAAAATAGAGCTTATTCGAGATGAGCAGAGATTGTTACGTGAAGAATAAGTAAAAATAAAATACAAGGCAACGGAGAGCCATACTGTTTTCTTAAATGAATCCTTATTTAAGAAAATTGTATGGCTTTTAATTTTTTATAGTTCTTAGGAGGAATAAATTATGTATGATATCGCCATTATTGGAGCTGGTATTGCTGGTTCCTACATTGCTCGGGAATTGACCCGATACAAACTGGACATCGTTTTATTAGATGGAGAAAATGATGTTGGAAATCAGATTACGATGGCCAATTCTGCCATTGTCCACGCTGGCTTTGATGCTCCAGCCTCAAAATTAAAAGGAAAATTCAACACCACCGGAAATCTGATGTACGATAAGGTTTGTGAGGATCTGGATGTTCCCTTTAAACGATGCGGTTCACTGGTTGTCGCCCACAATGAATACGAGATGGCAACCATCCACGATCTTTATCAAAATGGTTTGAAAAATGGAGTACCAGGTTTGAGAATCTTATTTAAAGATGAAGTCCATGCCATGGAACCCCATATTAGCCAAGATATTTGCGGAGCTCTTTATGCTCCAACTGCAGGAATTGTATCGCCCTTTGAACTGTGTATTCACGCTGCTGAAAACGCTGTCGACAATGGTGTCACCCTGAAACTCAATCACATGGTTACTGCCATTGACAAGATCGATGAACATTTCAAAATTACCACTAACTGCGGAGAAATCGAAGCCAAATATGTGATCAACGCTGCCGGAGTCTATGCCGATGATATTTACGAGATGGTTGGTGAACCTTATTTCCAACTGCTGGCCCGAAAAGGAAATTATTTTATCTTTGATAAAGAAGCTGGTGCCCTCGTCAATAGTGTTATTTTCCCCTGTCCTTCTAAAAAAGGAAAAGGAATCCTGGTTGCACCTACAGTCCACGGCAACCTATTAATCGGACCAGATGCCGAACCAGTTGATAAAGGCGATATTTCTACAACCACTGAACGACTGGATTATATTAAACAAAATGCCCTTAAGAACTGTCCTGAGCTGCCTTTTAATAAAATTATCCGTTCCTATGCCGGACTTCGAAATACGCCGATTAAGGATACCTTTACCACCACCGATGGTGATTTCATTATTGAAGAATCGCCAGTAAAAGGTTTTATTAATGTAGCCGGTTACGAATCACCAGGACTCACCTCGATTCCTGCGGTAGCCCATTATGTGGTCGAAGAAATTGTGAAACCATTAATCCCAGATATTGAAGAAAATCACGACTATAATCCCAAGGTTCGTAAGCATCTGCGTTTTGATGAAATGACTGAGGAAGAAAAAGTAGAAATTATCAAAGAGGATCCCAAATACGGTAAGGTTATCTGTCGCTGTGAAACCATCACAGAAGGTGAAATCATTGATGTTATTCACCGCAGTGCAGGCGCCCGGACCGTCAAATCGGTTAAGAAACGCTGTCGCGCCGGAATGGGACGCTGTCAGGGCGGTTTCTGTTCTCCCCGAGTGGTCGAAATTCTTGCCCGGGAACTGAATTGTTCATTGGATGATATTATGTACGATCAACAGGATTCGACCTATATCCTTTCAGGTCACACAAAATCCGTTAAGGAGGAAGCGTAATTATGATTTATGATGTTGTTATTTTAGGCGGCGGACCAGCTGGTCTGGCGGCAGCAGTAGAAGCTAAAAATGACGGGGCACAAAATGTCCTGATCCTTGAAAGAGACCGGGAATTAGGTGGTATTCTTAACCAGTGTATTCACAATGGTTTTGGTCTGCATACTTTTAATGAAGAATTAACCGGACCGGAATATGCTGAACGTTATATTCAGAAGGTAATTGATATGCATATCCCTTACATGTTGGATACCATGGTTCTGGATATGCATGACAACGGCGATCTCAAATCGATCCACGTTATCAATGAAGAAAACGGGTACATGATTATTGAAACCAAAGCTGTTGTTTTAACCATGGGATGTCGGGAACGAACCTCTGGAGCGATCGGGATCCCCGGTTATCGCCCATCTGGTGTTTTTACCGCCGGTACAGCTCAACGTTTTATTAATATGGAAGGCTACATGCCTGGTAAGGAAGTGGTTATCCTCGGCTCTGGTGATATCGGACTGATCATGGCTCGACGAATGACCTTAGAAGGTGCTCATGTTCAAGCTGTTTGTGAACTGATGCCCTACTCTAACGGTTTGGTCCGTAACATTGTTCAGTGTCTGGATGATTATGATATTCCACTAAAATTAAGCCATACCATTACCTTTATCCATGGTAAAGATCGCTTAGAAGGAGTCACAGTTGCTAAGGTAGACGAGAAACTGAAAGTGATTCCTGGCACCGAAGAATTTATTCCCTGTGATACCCTACTGCTTTCAGTGGGTCTGATCCCCGAAAATGAAATTACCCGTAATGCCGGTGTTGTCATGGATAACCGAACCAATGGTGCCATTGTCGGCGAACTGCGTCAAACCTCCATGCCTGGTGTTTTTGCCTGTGGAAATGTCGTTCACGTTCATGACCTGGTGGATTTTGTTAGTGAAGAAGCGGTTCTTGCCGGTAAAGGTGCGGCCAAATACATCAAGGGTGATCTTGATACTGAGATCACTTTTACCACCACTAATGGCGACGGCATTGGTTATGTTGTTCCGCAACAAGTTGCCATGAAGAACGTAGAAGAAAAAGTCACCTTCTACATGCGGGTCCGACAGGTATTTCAAGACAAGGTGGTTAATGCCTATATCGGTGACCAATTAATCGCTACTAAAAAAGAAAAGAAATTACTGCCCGCTGAAATGGTGAATTTTAAAATTAGCAAAGATGTTTTAGCACAATATCCCGCCGGAGAAATCCGCTTTGTCGTAGAGGAGGCAAAATAATGAAAAAAGATATGACATGTATTGTTTGCCCCATCGGGTGCCAAATGACCATTGAGGAAAAAGCCGATGGTACCTACGAGGTCACCGGCAACACCTGTAAACGTGGTCCCAAATATGCTATTAATGAAATGACCAACCCCACCCGGGTTATTCCCACCACCGTGGTGATTAAAAACGCCATGCTTCCCCGTCTGCCGGTTAAAACTGCTGAACCGATCCCTAAAGGCCAAATTTTTGATGCCATGGCGGTTATTAACCAGGTTGTGGTTGAGGCTCCGATCAAAACTGGTGACATTGTCATCAAAGATCTTTTAGGTCTTGGGATTGATGTGGTCGCTACCAGAACAATGGATAAATGTTAATGCTAGTGATCTGATTTATTAAAAAAAGAGTCTGAAAATAATCTCACCAATTATTTCAGCTCTTTTTTTATTTTTCTCAAACTGAACTCGTAACGACAATATATTAATTTGTTACAAAACAGACATTGAATTACAACCATCTTTTATGATATTTTTAACTATACAAACTTCACAATTAAAGGTGCTGCCTATGTTCAAAAAAATAAAATCCAATTCTGCTAAAATCATGGCCCTAATAATATTTGTATTCTGCATCATTATTATAATTACCTTGATTATTCGCTATCAAAACATTGCCCGTGATAAAGTCAGACTAGACGAAGGTGTCCGGATCCTGACTACATTGGAAACCCGTGATCTCTATACCCTGGAAGAAAAAATTGACTATATGAAACGCAAAGCCGTGGATTCCGGTGATTATTCCGCTTTATTTGGAAATGCCGTTGTTTTCGGCGATTCCATCGCCGAAGGACTTGGTTTATACGATTTTTTAAGTCCGACCTCACTGGTGGCGGTGATGGGCAAATCCACCGAAAACAGTCTGGAAGATGTCCCAATTCTGGTTAATCTGGCGCCCCGATATGTTTTTTTTGAGTTGGGGCTTAATGACATCAGTCATCCCTACAATACACTGGAATCCTATCTCAGTCATTACGAAAATATCATTGATTCAGTTCGGCTGGAATTGCCCAATACGCAAATCTATATTTGCAGTATCTTCCCCGTTACCGATGAAGCCCTCAAGGAAAACCCAGAGTTCAGCCAGATTGAGACTTATAATGCCGCCCTTGTCGAAATGGCCAAACGAAAAAACATCCATTATATCGATACCTATGCGCTATTAAAAAGTAGTCCCCAGTACCATGCTGAAGATGGCATTCATGTGATCCGGGAATTTTACCCCCTTTGGATGGATACCCTCGTCAATAACAGTGGTCTGAAAAATTTATTATAGAATTGGAATATTATGAAAAAATTTTCTGCGCTACTGTTTATTTTAATATTCGCATTGCCATGTTTTGGCTGTCATTCTAGTGAACAGGCGCCCTTATCTCAGGTTGAAGCCGATCTGATGGCCGCTTCCCAAAATTTTAGCGGAATGGAGAAAGGCGATGGCAAAGCCTTGAAACGCTATTTTGGGCTCAATATTAGCGACTATCAGGAAGTGCTGATTTATGTCCCGGCAAATTATATGGATGTTCCTGAACTGCTGGTGATAAAAGTCACAGATCCCGCCCAACTGGATCTGGTTGAAGCCGCGGTGGACACCCGGAATGCCATGCAGCAGGAAAGTTTTGGGAGTTACGGACCTGAGCAAGTTGCTCTGCTTGATAATTATGAGTTTAAAATTGTGGGAAACACTCTTTTTTATTGCGTATCACCTGATGCGTCCACACTAAAAGATACCTTTGTCAAAAGTATAAAAAATAATCACTAAGGAGTGGCCATGGTTTTTAGCAGTATCTTATTTATTTTTGCTTTTCTACCCATCACATTGGGTCTATATACCATTATCCCCAAACAGGGGAAAAATCTGATGCTGCTTCTGGTCAGTCTGTTTTTTTATGCCTGGGGTGAACCGGTTTATATTTTCTTAATGCTGTTAACCATTGCCTTCGACTTTGGCATGGGGATTCTGATGGAAAAAAAGCCCCATTTAGTCCGAAAGCGAATTTTCATTTTTACCATCATTGTGAATCTGGGATTTTTATTCTTTTTTAAATACTGGGGCTTTCTGCTCGATACCGTTAACCAGATCTTAAATCTGGGTATCCCCTATACCCCGCTACCCTTACCGATTGGGATTTCCTTTTATACCTTCCAGATCCTTTCTTATGTCATCGATATCTATTTGGGGAAGGTCCCGGTCCAAAAAAACATTATTTCGTTTGGCTTGTATGTAACCATGTTTCCCCAACTGATCGCCGGACCCATTGTTCGCTATAAAGATATTGATGATCAACTTTCGGACCGGGTGATGAATCAGGAGAAATTTGGCATTGGGGTCGAACGTTTTATCCAGGGGCTCGGCAAAAAAGTCCTGCTGGCCAACAATATTGGTTATGTTTGGACTATGATTTCGTCCCTGAATGTGGGTGAACTGTCAGTCCTCACCGCCTGGATCGGAATTATCGCCTTTACTTTCCAAATCTATTTCGACTTCAGTGGTTATTCGGATATGGCCATTGGCCTGGGGAAAATGTTTGGTTTTGAATTTCTTGAAAACTTCAACTATCCCTATATTTCCCGAAGCGTGTCAGAATTCTGGCGGCGCTGGCACATTTCTCTGGGTACCTGGTTCAGAGAATACCTTTATATTCCACTGGGCGGAAACCGTGTCCCGATCCCCCGATTATTCATTAATATCGCGGTTGTCTGGCTTTTAACTGGCCTCTGGCATGGCGCCAGCTGGACTTTCGTTATCTGGGGCGGTTATTATGGGCTGATTCTTTTTATTGAAAAAGTATTCTTTAAGGCTTGGCTGGAAAAACTGCCGAGAATTATTCAACACAGTTACACCCTGATTCTGGTAGTAATCGGTTGGGTTTTCTTTGCCAGTCCGGATATCGGTTTTGCCCTTTCTTACCTCAGCGTCATGTTTTTTACCGCTGGGGCGTCCCTAGTCGATTCAACCGGACTCTATTACTTATACACGAGTCTCATCCTGTTGGTTATTTGCGGGATCTGTTCAACCCCGATCGTCCATCAGCGCTATAATAAGCTGATTCACCAGGAAAAGAACTGGGTTGTTCCTTTTGGACTGGGACTCAACAGTGTGATCCTGTTTTTATCCGTCGCTTATTTAGTAACAGAAACATATAATCCCTTTTTATATTTTAGATTTTAGGTGAAGCCTTATGCGAAAACAAGATAACCACCGTGAACACGATCAGTACACTCATTCTCTTTTTTACAAAAAATACATCAATCTGCTGGGCCTGCTTTTTATTGCGATTATCATTTTTTTTCCACTGGTCTCGCTGATCCTGCCAGACACTAAACTGTCTGAAAACGAAAACCGGATTTTAACCCAATTTCCCCGTTTTTCAGTGGATAGCATCATCGATGGCCGTTATATGAAAAAAATGCAGAAATATACGGCCGATCAGTTAGTGGGCCGCAATTTCTGGATTTATACCAAAACAAGTACTGACCGGCTGATCGGGAAAAATAGCTCCAATGGCGTTTATTTAGGGAAAAATTCCACCCTCATTGAAAACTTTGACCCCTTACCTGCCGATATTACTGACCAGACAAAAATCGCATTAAACGCCTTTGCAGAAAAGCATCCCGATCTGAACCACTTTTTTTTGCTGGTTCCCACTGCGATCAGTATCAACAATGATAAATTACCGGCATATGCCCCGGTTTTGAAGCAAAATGACTATATCAATGAGTTTACTGGGGGATTAAATGAAAAATTAACCGTCCTTGATCCCAGACCGATTTTGGAACAGAATCAGGATCAACTGCTGTATTACAAAACCGACCATCACTGGACTACTCTGGGCGCCTGGCTTTCTTTTCAGGGTGTTGCCAATGCCATGGGGATCAAACCAGACCCCGATGCCTATACTGTTTATCCTGTCACTCACGCGTTTTCTGGCGCTCTGGTTTCTAAAAGCGGCTATCTGACTTTTACCGCTGATACGATTGAAGTTTATATTCCCAAGAGCGAAGATACCTATTCGGTTGTCAATTACGTGGAAGAACAAAAAAAATCCCCTTCCTTTTATAGCAGTCAGCAATTAAAAGAAAAGGACAAGTATGCAGTTTTTCTGGAAGGCAACCATCCCCTTATAAAAATTAAGAATTCTGTGGCAAATGGAAAAAATCTGCTGCTCATCAAGGATTCTTACGCCAATGCCTTTATTCCCTTTTTAGCTCCCTTTTATAGCGAGATCACGGTCATTGATCCTCGTTACTACTACGACAGCATTGATTCCCTCATCACCGATGCTCAGATCACTGACGTCTTATATCTCTTTAATGCCAATACTTTTTTTCGGGACACCAGCCTGGAACCGGTGCTGAATGATGAATAGAACCCTCTCAATAAAAACAGCTCTTAGATAGCCTCTATCCAAGAGCTGTTTTTACTTAATTGACTTTAATTAATACTGTCCATATGTTTTCGCCATATTTACCATTGTTTTCGCATGTTCAAAATCAATCGAAGCGGGATACTCACACCCTGTTGCTAAAACAAATCCGCCATCTTTTTTGTACACATCAATTTGTTCTTTACATGCATTTTCCAGCTCTTCTTTGGTTGCCACCATTAACCAACCTGGTTCAATGTGACCCATTAGGGTGATTGATTTTCCATATTTTTCTTTAATATCTTCCATGGTTTCACAATCATCAGGGACATGCATATATGAAATGAGTACTGGATTCATTCTTTTAACCTGTATATCAAAATAAACACCGTTACCACAATTATGGACCATTACCATCGCACCACATTCTCGAATAACTTCTGCCAATTCTTCGCAATAGATACCTTCAAATTGATCCCACATCGGTTTACTCATAATACTTTTTGAAGCAAAAAGCGTATCTAGCATAATCCCATGACAGCCTGCTTCTATCAGACCGCGGATAAATTCTTTTAGTGTTTCGGTTATATTTCTCAGTGCGGCATGGACTTTATCTGGATACATCATCAGGTCCATAAAAAGATAATCATGACCACGAAGCATCCCCAAAATACCCAAAGGTCCAAACACAAAGCCGACAATCGGTTTTGAATCCCCTCTGGCTTCAAACAGTTTCCGTGCCAACTCAATATGCTCGCTCATACGCGGTGTTTCGCGGGGATTAATAATCGTTATTTTTGAATAGTCCGCTTCTGTCTGCAGCAAACGATTATCATGCTCCGGGCAAGCAGCTTGATCATCAAAATATAACATCTTAGCACCCCAATCTGCAGCTTCCACAGATAAGTCAACTAAAGTGCAGATGCAATCGACATCAATTTCGTCCGTAGCTTTGATAATCGCTTCCGCGCATTTATCAACATCTTTGGTCCACTCTTCATAAGTAATCCCCAGCGTTTTCCGTGAAACACTATTGATCAATGGGTAAACAGGAATGCGATCAGCTTCTTTGTGCTGCAGGGTCAGTGAAACCCGTTCCAATGAATTCATATTTCTATCCTCCGTGATTTTTCGATTTTAATATTCACTTTTCCTTTAAAAACTTACTTTTTCCCGATAACACGAGGGCTTCCGTTTATTTTTACGACCTGAGTGCCAGACTTTTATTTTTTAGAATATTAATTAACCTCATTATATTGAATGCTACCTTCCAAATATTGTACTCATTTTGTTCGTTTTATAACATTTCTATCCCACTTTTAAGATCTGATTGCTTATTATATTTTTATTTCTATCACAAATTCTTAGTTTTGGTAAATTTTTGTATTAATATATATTTTTAATACTTATTTAATTCATTTCCACATGTTTTAGCAGTTAATATAATATTTTTTGTAATTTTAACTATCCATGTTATAATAGCTCAAAGATTTTAAAGGAGTGACTTCAGATGAAAGCAACCATTTTCAATGCGGATGAAACCCTAAACCTTAATGTCATTAAAGAAATTTTAACCTCATTTTTTTATTCAACCGAAATTCCGGTCACTCTTTATGATGAAAATGTGATTTCTGTATGGACCGGTTTTTCTGAAAAAAAAATCTGTGGTTACTTCAAAAAACCAAATGCCGATAGCAGTCTCTGCCAAAACGCCCTTCATTTTTCTTCAGCCTGGGCCCAAAGTTTGGGTGAACCCTACATTTTTGTTTGTCCCTCAGGATTCGTCAATATTGCCATCGCCATCCTGAATGGCCAAAAATTTGCTGGATCTGTTATTGCCGGTCCGATTGCCATGGGTAACATTGAAGAGTCCACCATCCGGAATATGTTCACCATTCATCATGCATCAACGGAAGTACTTTATAATACCACCTTATTTATACGCAACATGAAAATATACTCCCCCAGTCAGGTGGGTCATCTTGCCAAATTACTAAATGCTGCCATCATGAGTCTTTATCCCAATACCGAAATCTATGAGCATATTAATCGTGAATATCGGGAGCAGGTTGAAATTGGCGAGAAGATATTTGAACACAAACGTTCAAACATTCCACTGGTCTACCCTTACGAAAAGGAAAAAGAGCTCGTTCGTCAGGTAAAAAAGTGCGACGAAAGCGGAGCTCAAATAACCTTGAAATTTCTGGTTAACGAAATTCTTTTAATTGAAGGGGGCAATATTGAGGTTGTTAAGGCTCGTATTCTGGAGCTTTGCAGCATCTTATCTCGGGCCGCTGTGGAGGGTGGCGCTTCACTCCAAAAAATATTTGGGATCAATTTAGATCTGATCACTGAGCTAAATGAAATTCAAACCATACCGGTTCTCAATTCTTGGACCGAAAAAATTACTGATCATTTTACCAAAAACATTTTTTCCAATATATATAATGGCGATTCTTATTTAATTAACCAGGCTATCGAACACACCCGGGCAAACTATATGAATAAGATAACGCTTCAAAAAATGGCCGCTTATCTCCACGTTTCTGATTCATATCTGTCCAAACTTTTTAAAAAAGAAACCGGCATCAGCTTTACCCAATACCTCAATGAAATTCGGATCAGCCGAAGTAAAGATCTTTTGAAAAACACCCAAATGTCGATCGTTGATGTGGCACTTTTTGTCGGTTACGAAGATCAAAGCTATTTTACAAAGGTGTTCAAGCAAGTCACCAGTATTACGCCAAAAAAATACCAGAGTCAGAAGTTCGACTAACCCATATCACCTCAGCTAACATAAGCCGCACTTCCTGCGAAGATTTACCCTGTCTGGTATTTATTGAGTTTCTGGAAATTTAAAAAATTAATAAGGACTTTCACCTATTCGATTTTGTCTCTGCAGGGCGATCAATAAAAGAAGGTTTCCACAAAACTCTGTGGAAACCTTCTTTTATTGATCCGTACTTCGATATTCACAGGTGAAATTTGAACATACCGCACAATCATGATCTTTTTTCGCCAGTTCAATATTTTTATCCGCACCATAAACATAGCCCAGGGTCTTGACCGGATTATACATAAACCCTTCAGTAATCCCTACGGATAGCATTTCTTCGCCATTGACATATTCCAGAATTTTTTTCTGCACCTGAAGGGGGATAACATTGTCGTCTGGGGAATAGCGCAGGGTCAACGCATAGCCCTGATTTTTATAAATATCCTTTTTTACAGTCTCATAATAATCATTCGATGCATTAAATAGCAGAATATCCGCCATCGAATCGATCATCAGCCCTTTTAAAAAATCTTTTTCTGAAAAATAGGCTGTAGACTGTTCACTGATTTTCGGACCCAGGGTTACCAGACAATAAACAATGTGACTAACCTCACAAAGGCCCTTATGAATTTTTTCTTTTTCATCATTTGTTCTTAGAATATGAGTTGCCTGGATATTTAATAAATCAGGCAATGAATCAAACAAATTCTGATAGCTCTTTTCGAATTTTTGATAGTTTGGCCGATCCTTCGAAATATGCATCCGTTCAAATAACTCTTCACGATCAAGGCGATGGGAGATTCTGGTAATTTTATTCACTGATTTCACCTGCACTTAAGATTTTTTGGTATTTTCTATTAATTAACTGAATTTTACCATACGCTACTTATGTTGAAAAGTCAAATCCAGGCACTCGTAAACACTATTTATAGAAATTTATATAAATATTTGAAAATAGTATGTCAAGTTTTAGCAGAAGGAGATATAATGTATAGAGACACATACACAACAAATCTTAGGAGGATACGAAAATGGGCTTAAGATACTCAAGCAAAGTAATTGACGGAAAACTAAATATTAGAAATGATTATATTCAAACCGAAGGCGGTGATTTCCAAAAGCTGACTAAAAACTGGATCATCAAAGCTCATGAAAAAGCTAAAGAATTAAACGACATTGAGTCCATGGAAAAACTTGAAAATCTAAAAATCGACATTTGGGTTCCAGGAGAAAACAATGAGCTGGGAAAAAACGTGAGTTGGTGTTTAAAAGACGAATTATAAATAATCCGTTGTTGACTGCTACTAATTTTTTCAAGCGCAATGGTTTAACTCTCCTTTAATTGGGTATTTTATAAGATATCAATACTTTTAGGAGGGTTTTTTTATGAGACAAATTATGGGAATCCAGGTTGGTAATCGGGAAAGCGAAGCGTTAAAGGTACAGGAATTGTTAACCAAAAATGGTTGCATTATCAAAACACGTCTTGGTTTGCATGAATCTTCTGAAGAATTGTGCAGCATAACCGGACTGATTATTTTGGAATTCTTACCCGACAAAGATGACGAGATCGCCGTTATGGAAAAAGAATTAGCCGCCCTCGATACAATCGTGGTTAAAAAAATGGTTTTCTAAAATTCAAAAAAAGAAAGTTACTCAATTAAAATACCCCATTGAGTAGCTTTCTTTTATAATTAAGGAGCTGAAAATGATCGACTTTAAAGATTCCCGATTTATTATTACTGATAAAAAAAGCACTTCCAACGTTCATAAGAGGCTTAAAGGTATGCTGATTGATGATGAACAGATATTAGAATTCTACGTGGCTGATCGATTTCCGGTCCCTTCCGAGGTATTATTTACTTCGAAACGGATTATTATTTGCACTTATGAAGAACTTGAAATACCAATCTTCACTTTTTTACCCTATTCAAAGTTTATTGCTTTTTCAGTGAAAAATTCAAATGATTACAATCTGGAAAATGAATTGGAGTTATACAATTACTACGTTGATAAAATTGTCTTCGAGTTCCCCGGCAAATATGACTTAAGTCTCATTGTTAAATTAATCGGCAATACCATAGGCTGAAGATTAAACACCCCAAAATAACTTAAGCCTTTATTTCGGCGGGAAAAAATTAATCCTGCTGAAGTTTTTTAACGAATCCGTTTTTGGCATACTTTATTGGCCTTTTGTAACAAGCCAAATCATTCAAATAATTTATTCTTAACTTGAAAGGAGACGACAATGCTAACTGAATTAAACGTTAAGGTTATAACAAACGGTGATCATCTCGAAATCCTCCAAGATGATTTGATGGTCGCAAAACGAGAAGCTATCAAAGCCATTCTAAATAACGGGGAAATTGACGCATTCTACGACAATTGGATTTACCCCAATGATCCAAGTGCCCCAGAAAAAATCGGAACAATAATCCTTGGCTTAATAAATGGTGATTTTGGAAAAGTTGAATGAAAAAAGTCAATTCCTCCAGGATTATGCTGGAATTGACTTTTTTCTGGATGTGGTGAGCTTTCAGGCTCTGTGATTTGCAAAAAAAGAACTTGAAAGCGAGTTCCATAGTACTTCGTTAATTCTTAGTCCCCTAGTCATCTACCAAAAATTAGGTGTCGTTTCTCATCTCATCAGCGACGCCTAATTTTTTCTTAAACTTGATTATCAATCGACATTCATTTTTTTATGAATCGCAAAAAAGAGCTGCTGTAATGGCTGAACTTTTCTTCCAATTCATAGCTGCCGCTTCGTCTTGCCCAGTCAAGGATAACCCCCCGGATAAAAACCAGGTACATATCCGTTATTTCACTGGCGCTCATTTCGGTTATAAATTGTCCCTTCGTCTGGCCTTTTTCAACTATTTTTAGTGGAATGGAAAAAAACATCCGCTCCCACTCCTTTTTGCTATCTTCCGGGGTGTTCGGTAAGGGCATCCCGCTGATCAAGCGAGCGATGACATGACCGGTGCTGGCAACTTGCCGCATCACGATTCGTCCATATGCCAGTAGATTTTCATATTCATCGTCATCTGTCAGTTTATCAACCGCCTGTTCCTCAAGATAATTATCGATTTCGCCGAGAATTTCTTTGATCAGGGCATTCTTATCGGCAAAATAATGATAAAAGGTTCCCGTCGAGATGTTTGCGGTATCGCAGATCATCCTGACCGTTAAAGAATCAAATTCATACTCTTCCATCAGTTTTAAAACGGCGTCCATAATTGCTTTTCTCTTTAAAAGCTGCTTTTCTTTAACCAATTGCTTTCCTCCTGACTGCAACAAATGATTGTCGCATATCGTTAAAATTTTAGCAGATAAAAGCACCGGAGTCAAACATCATTCTAAAATAGTGTTCTATTTTTTGAATAAAGAAACAGCAATCTCCCAATAATGATTGAGATGTTGCTGTTTCTGAATCAACGCTATTTCATTCTTGACTATTTATTTTTAATGTCATCCCATTCTACGAAGATTCTTTTGTCCTTTAGTTCGCTGATTTCTTCATTGCTATAACCAAGTTCCCGCAACACTTCCAGACTGTGCTCTCCCACATAAGGTCCTCTAGTGTATTCCGGCAATCCCATTTCTTTGAATTTAATCGGCTGACGCAGCAATGTCCGGGTATTACCATTGTCATATTTCAGCGAGCAAAGGAAGTCGTTGGCCCAGGCCTGTTCATCTTCCAGGATTTCTTCCCAAAGCTGGGCAATGGCATAGGGAATATCTTCTTTGACAAAAATTTCTCTATGCTCAGCGACAGTTTTGGTTTTCATGTAGTCATTGACCAGGTCGTAGATATGCTTTGAATTTTCGCCTAAAGTTTCAAAATCACAATACTTGGGATCATTCTTCAATTCTGGTTGACCGATGATTTTCATAAACTTGGGAAAGAAAACATTGTAGGGTGGCATCGCCAACTGAATCAATCGTTCATCGCTGGTTTTGAAGGCATTCATAAAGGGATTCAGCATATCTCTTTTATTGATCGGATAGTGGTTGCCATACTGTGCTGACTGCACCAGTAAACCCAGGGCATAAATGGCGCAGTGGTAAAGACTAACGGTTACCTTTTCTCCCTGTCCCGTTTTTTCGGCTTTATAAAGTGACGACATAATCCCCGCTGACAGGTACAGACCAGCCTGGTGATCGCCTAACCCAGCAACCAGATTCATTGGGTCCGAGCCCTTTTCATATAAGGTGCCCAGCCATCCGCCTCTGGCAAAAAACGCAGTAAAGTCAAATCCCGGCAAATCTTTATCCGGACCCAATTCTCCGTAACCGGTCAGATGGGCATAGATAAGTTTTGGGTAACGAACTTTGATTGTCTCATAATCAAGACCAGCTCGTAACAGTGCGTCACTGCGCCAGTTGGTGATAAATACATCGGCCTCATCCAACATTTTGAACAACACATCTTTTCCGGCTGGGTCTTTTAAATTCAGGGCAATGCCCTTTTTCCCGGCATTTTCCAGATCCCAGGTGGTATCCTCATAGGGATCAGAGGGTCGACCTTCACTCGGGGCGGTGGTTCTCAGCGGATCGCCGCCAAACCCTTCGATTTTTACCACACTGGCGCCTAAATCGGCAAAATACCTTCCCGCACATGGAGCCGCTACATAAGTCGCTAGCTCCACTACTTTAATTCCACTAAATACATTCTCTTGTGAATTCATTTTTTGCCTCCTTAGGCTTGTAACTTTCTTTAATTTATACTTCATTTCAATCTGGATTTTTTATTTTATTAATGCCCGGCTTGCGAGCTCCATTTCAGTTGTTTTGAAATAGTTTTATTTGTTTTGGGGCGATGCGGCTGTATAAAGTACCGTTAAATCCACCATCCGTTTATCGAAGATGGTTGTCAGCGCCATTACCAGAGCTGAGATCGGCAGACATAAATAGACTGCCTGGCTGACAATATGTGATTGCGGTACGGCAATCCAGATGACCATGACAACCATCGCCGATAGAACCGTTAAAAAACAGGTGCTTTTGCGCAAAATCTTCGGTGCGTATAAGATTGCAAAGATCAACAGAGTATATGGGGTATAAAGTGTCAGCAGCTGCATCAGGAAACTGATGATGCCACTGATGTTCATGGCGACAAAGAGTCCCATTAACGCTGAAAGGATCAAAACGACCTTGGAAATGATCAGTTGTTTTTTATCCGGCATATCTTTGTAAATTAAACCAACAATAATATTCTTCGTGACGATGGAAGAAATTCCCAATAATAAGGCAATGGCCGTTGATACATCCGCAGCCCAGAGACCGGCAAATACCATTCCGGCAATAATCGGATTTAAGGTTATTGTTAATGCCGGCAAGGCCATGGCGCTGTTTTCCAGACCGGGAAATTGAATGGCGGCCAGAATACCCAATGCTGCCGCAACAAAGCCAATTGGAAAAATCAGCACCGCTGCTGACAACATTCCTTTTTTGGCATGTTTTTCGTCAATGGCGCCCAGCGTCGGTTGATACAAGGTTTGGTTTGCCGGGGTGTTAATAATCATCGTGATTACCCAGCCCAACAAAACACCAGGTCCCATCCCACTGACTAAATTAGTCCATTGATTTCCTGTTGGAATCGCTGCTGCTACCGTACTGACACCACCCATCTGGGTGATTGCTGCAATGACTGCGACAATGAGCCCTAAATATATGACAATTACATTGACCAGATTAGCCATACTGGCACCCAGTAATCCGCCAATAAATGAGACCAGAATATAGACCATAGTGGAGGCAATCATCCCGCTTGTAAAATTGAAAAATTCCGGCAACAGGGTGCTCAACAAAGCACCGCCAGCCACGATCTGAAGGGCATTGATGCCAAATAGAATGATTACCTGAATAACGATTGCGATGGTGCCATTAACTTTCCCAAACGATTTCAAAAAGATTTCACTGACTGTATTGATGTTCATTTTTCTGACTTTTGCTGAGATAAAAAGGCCAAAGACCACTGCTCCGGCCGCCCAGGCGCCGGTGTACCAACCTGCTGAAATGCCGCTTGTATAGGCATTTTGAGCAACACCAACGGTACTTGATCCCCCAACGGCGTTACCGGTTACCATCACGGCAATCAGGTACCAGGGCAATCGTTGTCCGGCCAGCAAATAATCTTTACTGGTGGATGTTTTTGTGAGCTTAGTTGAGTAATATGCAATTCCAACAATCATTAGCATATACAAAATAACGATAATCAAGGGTATATTCACTTTATTCACGCTCCTGTTCAAATTTTGCTTGAGCACTCAAGCTAATAATTTCTCATTTACTATTCCAAAAAAGGTTTTATCTTGTGATGATGCACTATTGCATCAAATTTCCTTTTGATTCCTATGTTGATCCCAACAATAATTCCGCTGATCGATCAATCCTGATAACTCTTTCGCTCCTGTTACTATGCTTCATACCATAAAATACTGCATGACGGGAATATTGTTAACGCTTACAGTTCTTTTGTCCTGATAACCTTATAATTGCTCCAACCAATGCAGGAGGTGTATCTGCATTGGTTGAAGAAATAAGTCAAATTATTAATTTCTTATGTAAACAATTGGAAGTTTGTCTTTTCGATGGTACTCTGAACTTCCCGGGATGGTCTGATCCCGGGGTGAGTCCAGGCTGGTGATTAACCTACTTTTACAATAATTGCCGCAGCTGAATCGCCGGCTGCACAGCCACAGGCCAGTACATAGCCGCCGCCTTTGATAACCGCTTCTTCAATGCCTTCCATCAGCAATCTAGCAATGGTTGGTCCCTGAGGATGTCCAAATACCAATGAGGTTCCATAATTGTTGATTCGTGATTGCTCAATCCCCAATGCTTTTCCCAGATGAAGGTCATTAGCAATGAAAGGACTATGGTTTTTAATCGCCACCAAATCATTGACACCAATCCCGGCATTGTCAAGGGCCATTTGGACGGCTCCAGCCGGTGCTGCCGGCATGAAGGCTTTTTTTGTCCGATTAAAGCCATAGGAAATGACTTGAACCGGTATTTTTTCAGTGCTTAATTCTGTTGCTTTTTGCTTGGTGGTAATGATCATCCCGGTATTCCCGTCAGCTGGGTGGGTTTGCGAACCAAAGGTATGAATCCCGCCTTCAGCTACCGGTCGAAGTCTTTCCAGACCTTCTCTGGTTGTTGCGGTCACGCCCTCATCTTCACTGATGACCAGGGTACTTTTTCGTGATTTCAATTCGATCGGGAACATGTATTTTTTCTGGAAGGCCCGATCATTGGCCAGGGCATCGGCGTATTGTTCGTAACGCATTAAGGTTACTTCATCCGCTTCTTCTCTTGTAAAACCGCCTTCTTTGGCGACATTCTCTGCGGTGGTCAGCATCCCAAAGCCAGTTGAAGGATCGCGGTTGATGTTGTCCATGTTGACATTTTCCGACAATACTTCACCGCCTGGGCCTTGAGGATTAGGCCAGACAATATGTGGCGCATTGGAAATTTTATCAAACATCATACAATATGCAGTTGACAGATTGCCGGTTTCAACGGCCATCGCTGCTGTGTAAATGGTATTGGTCGATGTAGCACAGGCGTGAGAAACCGCCATTCCGGGAATACTCAGTCCCATTTCATTGGCGGCCCAGGAGGCGCCAAAGAATGATCCGGGTTGAATCACAGTATGACCCAGATAAAGGAATTCAATCATTTGGGAATCTAAATCTTTTACTTCGAAAAACCGTTTGCTGGTATCTGCCGCCAACTTAATGGCGTTTTCATTCTGAAGACTTCCCTGCCATTTACAAAATGGTGTGCTAAAATATCCGCCATAGGGAATATATGCATTTTTAAACATTCATTTCTCCTTTTAATTTTCTTGTTGCTCCGTTGCGAAAGACCGGTGAGCTTTACTCCTATTGACATGAACCTGAACGCAAAGCTCACTTTCTTTTCGCCACGACTTTACTGATTTTTTAAGCCTATGCTTTTTTATAAGCTGGAGCTTTTGCTGGAGGTGCTGTTAAACCAGTCCAGGCATCTTCAGTTGAAAACATTTCGATCAGTCGTCCTAATTCCATGGTGATCGCTTCGTCCATTGAAACCTTAGATTGGGCTTCCATCAACTCATTGGCCACGATCAGAGCTAGCGGTGCTTTTTTGCTAATGATTTTGATGGTAGAGTTGGCAAAATCTGCATCAACATCATCAGGAACAATGCCGTTCATGATTTTTTCTAGATTGTCACCTGCAAAGATCGCCGCTTCATTTTCAAACGCATCGCTGAAAGCATGCCCCTGGTATTTGTCTCTTTTCTCCTGAGCAGCGACCTTCTTAATTGTTTCTTCCAGCTTGTCGATGGTTGTCAATTCAGTTATCATTCCCATCTTTAGCGCTTTTTCAGCACTGATTGATTTACCAGTGAAAACATAGTATTTAGCCAGATCTTTGCCAACTAATCGTTCCATTCTGATCATCCCACCCAAACCTGGATAGATGCCGATTCCGGTTTCCGGGAATCCGAAGGAACCTGCTTCGGTCGCAACAATATACTGACATGCCAGCGCCAATTCGCTGCCACCGCCCAGAGACAGTCCATCCACAACAGCAATTGTAGGTTTAGCTGAGGTTTCAAATCGTCGCAATAATTCATGACCTTTACGGGTAAACTCAACGGTACGATCGAGGGTTTTGTTTTCCATGTTTTCAATGAAGAATTTAATGTCTGCTCCAGCAATAAATGCTTTTCCAGCGCCAGCGATGGCAATTGCTTTTACTGCTTCATTGCTTTCGGCTTCATCAAATTTCTTTTCCAGTTGGTAGACAACCGTTTCATTCAGGGCATTCATCGCCTCTGGTCGGTTGATGGTGATATAAGCAATATCCTCTTTGACTTCAAGTTCAACATATTTGAATTCAAACGGTTTTCCGCTTTCATGTTGTTTAACCAGTAATTCCGGCATTTTGAAATCAGGGTAACGCTTACACATGGCGTCAACCACTTCGTATACTTTGTCAATGCCCAGCTTGTTCATGATTTCGAATGGTCCAAATTTCCAGGCCAATCCAATTTTTGCTCCGCGATCAGTATCCTCGATTGAAGCAATCCCTTCATCCACTAACTGACAAGCCACACCGAGTGAAGCCCCGAAAAGGAAATCGGTTACTTCCTGAATTTTTGATTCATCCACGTCACCGCTTAGGTCGAACAGTTCTTTTGACTCGACCTGGTCAATTAACAGTTGTGGCGCAGCATAGAAATTGCCCAATTCGTCTTCCAGTGTTTTAGCCGAATGAACCGCAATCGGAATACCGGTCACATTCATCAGTTCAAACGGTCCCATGCCAATACCAAAGGCTTTTTTACAAGCTGCTTCAATGGTGGGAATATTGGCAATTCCTTGTTCCAGAACCCGTACTGCCGAGACATAGAACGGAATGAAGATTCGATTTACACAAAATCCTGGTGAATCCTTTACAATGATGTTTGTTTTGGCATGTAGTTTTCCGATCAGTAATGCTGTATTTAGGGTTTCTTCGCTGGTTCCTTCATGAGGAATTACTTCCAACAGTCTGTTTTTAGCGGGATGGAAGAAGTAATGCATCCCCACCACTTTGTCTGGTCGCCCAGTCCAAGCTGCCAGTTCGTGCACATATAAGCTTGAGGTATTGGTCGCCAGGATGGTTTTGGGATCACATATTGCATCCAGCATTTTGAACAGTTCACCCTTCATTTTCTTGTCTTCAAAAATTGCTTCAACAATCAGATCCATGTCTTCAAGATCTTCATAAGAGGTTGTACCTTTGATTCTTTTTAAGGTTTCCTGCATTTTATCGGCAGTAATAACATTTCGTTCAACTGCCTGCTTAAGCATATTGGTGATGATTCCGATGCCGCGTTCTACCTGCGCATCATTCATATCAACCAATGTCACATCTAAACCTTCCTGGGCCATCTTCTGAGCGATACCACCGCCCATATTTCCAGCCCCAACAATACCAATTTTGTAACCGTTACTCATTATTGTCCTCCTTTTTTTGATCTGCCTATTTGCACGATCGTTTGATAATTCATTACCCACGGCATATCTGCCAGACGAAATCCATACTGCGATAAATTTCCGAATATGTTCGTATTCATAACGGAGTTCTAGAACATTGTTCTAGAACTCCGTTATATTTATTATACTTGTCATTTCTAAATTGTCAATAGCTTATTTTTAAGTGTTATTTTTCTAACAATTTTCTATGCTTGAGTGTTAGTTGTTTGCCTTTTTGCTGCGAGTTCTGCACTCATTTCTTCCATTCGTTTAGGTGTTAAAGAGTACATTTTGAACATTAACAATAAACCAACGATGATTATAATGGCCGGATACAGTGAAAATCCGTTTTTAATCCCCTGGATCAGTTCCGGAGTAACGGCCATATCAGCGACATAGTTAACTGAGCTGAGTACGGCGGCAATAATCATTGAACGAACAAAGATGGAAATTTTGATCGGGAAACTGATCAGTGACATAACAAATCCTCGGGCATTCTTGCCAGTTTTCCATTCGCCATAATCACTGGTAGCGGAGTACATCGCTACGCCCAATGAATCCGGCAAGCCATAACCGATGTAAGCCAGTAACATAACAATTTTAAATGCGGTGGCTTGAAGCGGGATAAACCAGACAATCAATAAACCAATGACTAATAGACTGAGGGCAATCATGTAGGTGTTTTTTTCGCCCAGACGTTTGGCAATCGGAGCAGCAATCATCGCTGAAAGGAAGTTAACGACGGTTAATCCGGTCATAAACAGGGCCATGCCCGGTAAATCGTTGATGACATATTTAAAGTAGTAGAAGGCCATTCCAAAAATGATGAAGCGGCCCAGGTATCGGCCCAGCTCCACAATCATTAATCCCATTAATGGTGGATTGACAATAATTTGTTTCAGCATTTCGCCAACGGACATCTTGTCAGCTGCTTTTCCCACTGGTGCGGCACAGCCGTTAAAGGCATAATCTTTGGTCAGTACGAAATAAATCCAGTTACAGGCAATCATGATACAGCCAGTGATTGCGGCCATGTAGGTATAACCTAACACCGGGTTGCCAACGGCGACGCCAATGCTGGTAATGGCTTTTACACCAAAGTAGGTAAATGCCAGGGTTCCCAGGGCATTGAACATCCCACGGTTACTGGCCATGGAAATTCGTTCGCCACGATCCAGGGTCATCGCATTATTCAGCGAGATATGGGCGGCATAAAAGGTATTCCAGACTAAATGACTAACAACAAAACCAGTAAAGATAATGATGGCCGTAACTGTTGGGGAGCCGCCGAGTTGGGTAAACTGCAGGATATAAAAGAGTGCCGCAACCGGTGGTCCAACTAATAGCCAGGAACGGTATTTCCCCCATTTTAGATTGCTTTTCTCCAGAATAACCCCGGATGTCGGTACGGCTAGAATATCGACCAGACTGGTGGCCAGTAAGATCGTACTAACCAATGCCAAGGGTAGTTTGACAAAGTCGGTCAGAAATGCTGCAAAAAACATGACCTCAATAGTGACGAGGGTCTGAAACCCGAATGACGGTAACCCGTACAGGTTGACAACTGATTTTTTCAATGGTTGACTCATGGTTTTTCTCCTTAAATTTTATATTTTAATGCTTTGTGGACTGATTTATAATTGTTCTAGAATGGCCGGAATCACTTCATACAGATCACCAACAATCCCATAGTCAGCGACTTCAAAAATCGGGGCATTCTCATTTTTGTTAATGGCGATTATATAATCTGAACTCTGCATCCCGGCCAGATGCTGAATCGCTCCAGAAATACCGCAGGCAAAATAAATCTTTGGCTTAACCGTTGTTCCTGTCTGACCGACCTGATAAGAATGGTCAATCCATCCTGAATCAACACAGGCTCTTGATGATCCAATGGTACCGCCCAGTTTATCGGCCAGTTTTTTAAGTAATTCAAAACCTTCCGGATTACCCAGACCCAGACCGCCGGAAACAATGAATTCAGCGTCTGTCAGTGAGGCCAGCTCGCCAGCTTCTTTAACAATTTTAATAATCTTGGTGCGGATTTCATCCTCTTTAAAGTTGACGTCCAATCGGATCGCAACGCCTTCTCGACCTGCGACATATTCCGCCTTGTCCATGACTCCAGGTCGTATCGTTGACATTTGTGGTCGATGGTTTGGACAAATAATGGTGGCCATCAGATTCCCACCGAAGGCTGGTCGGGTCTGACGGATTTTTTTGTCATCCGGATCAATTTCCAGTTTGGTACAGTCTGCGGTTAAACCGGTATCGCAGCGAACAGCCAGACAAGGTCCGAGATCTCGTCCGATGTGAGTGGCTCCCAGTAGGATAATTTCCGGTTTGTATTGATTAATGGCTTCCTCAATCACCTTCGTGTAGGCATCCGTCCGGTAGTTTTTCAGTTCCGGATGAACGGCCTGATAAACCTTGTCAGCCCCATAGGCAAACAATTCATGGGTCAGCGCATCTACTTCATCACCACAGACCACGGCACTCACATCGGTGCCGATTTCCGCAGCCAGTTTTTTTGCTTCGCCCAGGAGTTCGATAACAACCGGCATCAGTTTGCCTTCACGCTGTTCTGCAAACACCCAGACCCCTTTGTACTCGCTTAAATCTTTTTTAACATTATCTTCTGTTTTTTCAATGGCATCAAAGGGACATTCATCCACGCATACGCCGCAACCGGTACAGGCATCACCAATAACCGCAATTTTATTTTCCATATCAATGGCACTGAAAGGACAGCTTTTTACACAGATGGAACATCCTTTGCATTTTTCTACTATAACTCTAACCGACATCTTTTTCGTCCTTTCTAAATAACGTGTAACCCTTTTAATTTCGAAACTAAGCTTTTACTCATTTCGCCCGCTGTTCCGTTTAGCATTTCGCCTTTGCCCTTGGTGGGTGGTGTAAAAGAACGGAAAACCTGGGTCGGTGATGCTTTTAAACCGCAGTTTTCAGGCGACAGCTTGATATCCTCATGTCCCCACACGGTAATTTCTTTACCGCAGGCATCGACAATGTCGTAAATGCTCATAAATCGCGGTTCATTCAGTTCTTTCACGGCTGTCAGCAGACAAGGAGTTTGAACTTCAATGAGTTCATAGCCATCTTCCATTTGACGCTGAACCACGACCTTATTGCCAATCACTTGAACCTGCTGAACATAAGTGACAACCGGAATATCCAGCCGCTGGGCGGTTTGCGGGCCAACCTGGGCGGTATCGCCATCAATGGCCTGACGGCCGGCAAAAATAATATCCAGATCGCCAATTTTACGGATCCCCGCTGCCAGAGTATTGGAGGTGGACCAGGTGTCCGCACCGCCAAAGGCCCGATCACTTAACAGATAGGCATCGTCAGCTCCCATGGATAAGCATTCTCTGAGCATCTCGCAGGACTGCGGTGGTCCCATCGTTAATACTGAAACCTTGACATTGGGGTCATTATCCTTAATGGCCAGGGCTGCTTCCAGGGCATTGGCATCATCCGGATTCAGGATACTAGGCACACCTTCCCGTATCAGTGTTCCTTTGACCGGATCGATCTTAACTTCGTTGGTATCCGGCACCTGTTTTACACATACTAATATTTTCATATTTAACATTCTCCTTTATTTGCTGATTCGTCTGCTGCTCGCGCTGTCATTCTTATTTGAGCAATTGGCCGGCTATGACCATCTGCTGCACCTGAGAGGTTCCTTCATAAATCGTGAAGACCCGACAGTCCCGATAAAGCCGCTCAACCCGATATTCTTTCATATAACCGTAGCCGCCATGGATCTGAACTGCTTTGGCACAAATTTCATTGCAGACTTCCGAAGCATAAAACTTGGCCATGGAAGCCGCCGTCGTGGCATTCTGATTGGTGTCTTTCTTATAGGCAGCATCATAAACCAGATGTTTGGCTGCCTGCAGCTTGGTGGCCATTTCGGCAATCATGAAGCTGATGCCCTGGAAATCGGCAATCCGTCGGCCAAACTGCTTTCTGTCCTTGGCGTATTGAATGGCTTCATCCAGGGCTGCCTGAGCCACCCCGATGGATTGTGCCGCCACCCCGATTCGACCGACGTCCAGAGTTTTCATGGCATTGGTAAAGCCCTGATTGAGTTCGCCTAGCATATCTTCTTTCGGCACCCGCACGTTTTCCAGAATGATATCACTGGTTGCACAGCCGATCAGGCCCATCTTATGTTCGGGTTTCCCGCAGGATACACCTTCCGATTTCATATCAACGATGAACGCGGTAATCCCTTTTGCGCCTCTGCTCATATCCGTTTTGGCATAGATCACCGCATAATCAGAAAATGGCGCCATCGTGATAAATGTTTTACGGCCATTTAAGACATAGCTGTCACCGTCTTCCACCGCTGTTGTTGTCATCCCACTGGCATCAGACCCGGCACCCGGCTCGGTTAATCCAAAGGCCAGAATTTTTTCACCGGTAACAACTGGT
>PGZR01000029.1 GCA_002841405.1 Firmicutes bacterium HGW-Firmicutes-4
ACTTTTAGTTTTGGCTTGGCGTTTTCATCCACTTCAAAAACCTGGTGGGGGCAAAATTCCACACAGTCCATACAATCGTTGCATTTTGTAAAATCGATTTGGGGAGACCAATCAATCCGATCCCGTTCGACACCCATAAAAGTTGATTCGCTCATGACTATACCTCATATCCCATTTCTTCAAGTTTGTTTTCCACCACTTCAAAGGCTTTTTCATTGGTCATATCCCTGATGTCCAGCATCACAGCATCTTCTTCAATATTAAGGCCGGCTTCTTTAAAGGCATCCTTAAACATCTTACGCTGCATATTGGGGGCACAGGCACCAATGATCACTTTTCGATGGGACTTTAAAAAATCGGCTAAAAAACGATCCCCATCTTCCTCGCAAAGCTGCGGATGAATAAAGGCGTACTCAACCGGCAACTCGACCCGCACCTGATTAATAAAATCCCAAATGTCCATGGCCTGAAATCCAGGACATTTGCCGGTACAGACACACATAATAAAACCTGGTAGTTCTTGACTCATATCTTCCACCTCTTATATAATATAATTATTTCCTTATGATTAAAGCCATTATACGCCTCTGGTTTATGGGTGTCAAGGGCAAAAGATAAAGATTGCATTTTTATAAGCAATTGCTTATAATGTTATTGATTCAACCGATTTATTTGTGTTTTATTGCACCACCAAATAGAAACGAGGTCGCTTATGAATTCTGAAGATGTATCTGTGAAAATTTTCAAAGCGTTGGGTCATCCCATCCGTTTACAAATCGTAAAATCACTCCTGACAGAATCACGTTGTGTGTGTGAACTCAACCTTTCTTTTGATTTCAGTCAAGCAAATCTATCCCAACATTTAAAAATTCTCCGTGAAGCAGGAATATTGGAAAGTAAAAAAAACGGTGTTGAAGTACATTATCGGGTGAAACTAAAAAGTATCACAACACTATTAAACGCGATGGATCAAACTGCGACAGAATATTTTGAGTCGCTGGATTTTTAACACCCCTGCAGAAAGAAGGTAACCATTATGAAACTTAAGATTTATCCCTGCCCCGGACATTGCAATGTTAGCATGATGACCAAAACCGTTGCCCAGTATTTTGGGATCATTGATGAGGAGAACATCACCATCCTTCCCCATGTCAGCATGAATATTCTCCAGGAGGTTGCCGCGGCCGGTGATAGTGAAAAATATATTTCGCTGAATGGCTGTCCCTCGACCTGTGCCTCGATGGCCTATGAAGATATGGGGTACGAACTCTATGATGAAATTGTGATGACCCCGGATTATGATCTTAAACACAATGAAAAGTATACCAATCTGGATGATATTGATGAAGAAATCGAACACGTCCAGAAAGCTCTTGATAAAATTATTGCAAGTTACTAAGCCATTACTGGTGTGGATGTTTTACTCGTCTTATTAAACGGGTATACTAAAGAGTAATCGGAAAAACACCCGGCAGGCGTTCATCACATGCCTGCCGGGTGTTTTTATGCTGCATAAAAATTATTAAGCAAATTTCAAAATTTAACATAACTCATCTCGTTCATATTTTTTGATTATGATATGCTTATAGCCAAATCTTTGTTATAAGGAGTCTGAAATATGATTAAAGTTCTTTTTGTCTGTGTTCATAATTCAGCCAGAAGCCAAATGGCCGAGGCTTTTTTAAATGATTTGGGAAAAGACTACTTCATCGCCGAAAGCGCCGGTCTGGAACCGGGCACCATCAATCCGCTGATTGTCAAGGTGATGGCTGAAATTGGCTATGATCTTAGCCAAAATCAAACCAATTCGGTGTTTGATTATTTTAAAGAGGGCCGTCTGTATTCCATTATTGTTAAGGTCTGTGACCTGGAAAATGGTCAACGCTGCCCGGTTTTTCCGCTGGCCATGAATGTACTTGACTGGACCTTTGAAGATCCGGCAGATTTTACTGGCACCGAGGAAGAGCAGCTCGAAAAAGCCCGCCATCTGCGTTACAAAATCCGCGAAAACGTCATTGATCTGATTACCACCTACAAAGATTCCATACAGAATTTATAAAACAGGAGAACATGATGAATAAACCCAAAGTTGCCTTTATCTGTGTCCATAATTCCTGCCGCAGCCAGATGGCCGAAGCAATCGGAAAAAAATTTGCCAGTGACGTATTCGAAAGCTATTCAGCCGGAACTGAGACCAAACCGCAAATCAACCAGGATGCCGTCCGTCTGATCAAAGCGCGCTACGGCATCGATATGGAAGCTACTCAGCACTCCAAGCTGCTGACTGATCTTCCAGCCATTGACATTGTTATCAAAATGGGATGCAACGTCATCTGTCCCTACCTGCCCAGCCGTTATGTTGAAGACTGGGGACTGGAAGATCCATCCGGAAAAAGCGATGAAGAATTTATGGCCATCATCGACCAGATTGAGGCCAATGTAAAAAAATTAGCCGATGCCATCAAAAATAATATCCTTGATCTTAACTGACAAAAACCGGGAAATTTAAAACTTCCCGGTTTTTCATTGTTTATGCCTGATCCAATGCCATTTTCACTACTCGTATTAAGTACCTTATTTCTGGCTCATGTCATATGGGATCTGTTTTTTTCCTCCCTGGCTTCACCCAAGACAAAACATGCTTAAATGGTTGCGATTTTTCGCGAAAATAAAACAATCCGTCAGCTCGATTATAAACCAACGGATCTTTTATTAATTAGGCTTGCAGATATTTTTTGAGTTCCTTAACCGAAGGGTTCTTGCCTGAAAACTTGACTTTTTCATCCACTACCAATGCCGGTGTTGACATAATCCCATAGGCCATGATTTCCTCCATGCTTTCCACTTTTTCAATATCAGCTTCAATCCCCAGCTCCTGCAAAGCTTCTTTGGTGTTCGCTTCCAACTTTTTACAATTTTTACAACCTGGTCCTAAAACTTTAATAATCATATCATTTCTCCTTTAATCTATTTTATAATATTCCCGATTCGCGGGAATTAACAGTATCGATGCTGACGAATGCCTGGCCACCTGATGACTGACACTCCCTAAAAAAACTTCTTTTAAGAAGCCCCGCCCTTGCGAGCCCATCACAACCATCGAAATATTTTCATCCTTGGCGGTTTTGATGATCTCTCCTGAGGGTGAACCGATGGGCAGTTGCACATCCACTTTCACATTTCCCATGGTTTGCAGTTCCACTTTCATCGTCTGAAGTCTGGTGTTATCCAAACGGATAAAATCATCCAGACTTTCTTTGAGATAAGGATCGACTACCGCCTTGTCAATGACATGGATCAGGGTAACCTTTTTAACCCCATCCATTACCATTTTTTTGACAACCGCAAATGTTTTTTTTGCATTTTCGGAAAAATCAGTCGGAAATAGGATATGTTCAATCAGATTACAGGATTCGATCAGTTTTAAACGCGCTTCCGGTTCGTTAACAATACGAATCAAAAGCACCGGTTTCTGAGCATGCAGAATCACTTCATGGGCGGTACCGCCAAAGAAAACTTCCCCGACCATCGAGTGTTCCGGTGCCCCGACGACCATCATTGAATAATCTTCTTCGACAGCAATACGATTGATTTCGTTTTTTATATAACCGGTCGCCACCCGGGTGTTGACCGTATAGCCCATTTTTTCCAGTAGTGCTTTCTGCTGACTAAGATTTTCTTCAACAATGGCCGTATAAAACGATGAGATCTTCGCATCCAGGTCATGGGGACTCAGACATTGCACCAGCAGACATTCTTTGACTCCCAGTCCCTTCATTCTTTCCAAACAATGCAGCATATTAAAGGCAGACGGTGACATTTCTGATGCGATCACAATTCGACTGAACATGATGATACCTCCTTGTAAATTTACAAAACATTTTTATTTTATTACCCGATCTAGCGAAATAATAACCTTATATCACGTAATCAAGACCAATTGGTGCTAAAAGCCCAGATACTCTTCATTTTACCTCAGACAATGGCATTTTTTCTATTATATCCTTTTCTGAAATGAATTTATTGTGTGACCTTATATCTTATCGATACCGGATACGGGTTCTATTTGAATTTTCTAGTTTTCTTCTAACGATTGCTGTTGCTTCCATACTTCAAATTGTGAAATAAATAAGGCGGCAACGATGCTGACAAAAAACAGAATAACTGCAGAACTTATATAAATTATTGCTAGATTGCCTGTTTCTATAACCATGGCGTTGATACTGGTACCAACCGCACCACCAACAAACATGTTAAATGATGCCAGTGACATCGCTGTTCCTCGTCGTTTCGGTAACTTCTCCTGAACGGTTGTGATCAGAGTGGATTGAAGGAAAATAAAAGCCACCCCAAATCCAAACAATGCCAATGACAAGAGCCACGCATTTGTACTTACGGCCATACTTAACAGTGAAACGCCACCAATGACGCCTGCTGAAACAAGAAACCCGCTTTTCAATTTTTTTCGCAATCCTGGAGCTATCCGTCCGCCAACGACGGTACCGACCCCAAACAGCGAGAGAATCAGACCGACCACGAACAGATTATGCCCGGTAGCCGTTTGAATCAATTTTCCAGTATATGTAAAACTGCCAAAGACACTAAATCCGACAAAGAAAATTGTTATAACCAACTTCATGAAACTAAAATTCGACAGTGGTTCCTTGTAAGCCTCAAGAATATTAAGACGCTCAACCACCGGTTGATCTCGTTCTAAGGTTTTTAGCATAATCATGGCGATGATGAATTCTGCAATCCCATATGCGAGATAAACGAGACGCCAGGAACCAAAATATGCCAATGCCCCGCCAATAATGGTAGCCGTTGCGCCACCCAAAAACATCAGCCCCATTACTTTTGCAATCGCTTTTTGACGGTTCTGATCATCAAAACTTTGTCCCACCAGCGCCAGGGTTACCGGGAAAATTCCGGCTCCAAAGGCGCCATTCATAGCCCGAAATAAAATCAGTGATGGCAGATTAAAGGCAAAGGCGCCCAATACACTGAAGATGGCCGTTCCAATTGCCGCAAGATTAATAATTTTCACCTTTCCAAACCGATCCGAAAGAGGCCCAAATATCAAAGTGAAGACTCCAAACGCCAGCATGTATGCCGTTACCGACATCGCTGCCACACTAACCGTTAAATTGAGATCCGCCGCAATATTAATAATCAGCGGGGCTGCCGCATAATTATCACCATTGGCTAGAAAGGCCATTAAACCAAGGATGACAATCATTTTATTTTTATTTCCCATTTTTATCTCCGATCTTTCATTCATGTCAAAATTTCTTACAAGAATAGATAACTAAAAGCATTAAAACTATAACCGATAATCAAAATCCCGATTGTTACAATTCCCATAAAAATAACCAGCAACTTTGTCTTGACGACTTTTTTGAGCATGATCAAAGAGGGTAATGACAATGCGGTAACCGCCATCATGAAAGCTAAGACAGTGCCGAGACCGGCGCCTTTTGTCACCAGTGCTTCTGCAATCGGGAGAGTGCCAAAGATATCCGCATACATCGGAACCCCGACTAATGTTGCAATCAGCACCGAGTACCACTTGTCTTGTCCCAGCACCGCTGAAATAATTTCTTCCGGGATCCAATTATGAATCACGGCCCCGATACCAACTCCAATTAAGACATATAACCACACTTTTCTGACAATCTCCAGAACCTGATCTTTTGCAAAACTGATGCGATCGCGAGTGGTCAAGGTTTCCTGATCCATTTCAACGATTTTATTACTATAAACAAAGGGCTCCACGTAATCTTCAAGCTTAGCTTTACCGATGATCGTCCCGCCGAGGACCGCCAGGACCAGACCGACAATAACATAGGCAATGGCAATTTGCCAGTTAAAAATACTCGCCAGTAAAATAACCGAAGCCAGATCAACCAGGGGCGATGAAATCAGAAATGAAAAGGTTACACCGATGGGCAATCCGGCACTGGTAAAGCCGATAAAAAGGGGGATCGATGAACAGGAACAAAAAGGTGTGATGGTCCCCAGTAACGCCCCTAATATATTAGCCGTAATGCCGTTAAAACCACCCAGAATTTTGCGGGTTCGTTCCGGCGGGAAAAAGCTCTGGATATAAGAAATTATAAAAATCAAAACTGATAAAAGGATAAATATTTTAATAACATCGTAAATGAAAAAATGAATACTCCCTCCCAGTCGATCCTGGGTGTTCAGTCCAAATACATTTTGTACTAGCTGGGTAACTAAATAGCTGAGCCACTCCATTTTTAATAACTGATTATTTAACCATTCAAATACAAACATGAGATCATCTCCTAACTTTCTAAATGAATTTTATAATTCGATCAAGCTGATGATTACAGCATATTTCTACGCTGGTCTATAATAAGCTGCAAAATAGTATAATCATATGCTTATATATTCATATGATTATACTATACCTCCTATTCATTCTTGTCAAGCAATTTATGAAAAGTAACCAACGATATAGACACTGTGGCCTAAAAAAGCAGCTGTCCCTGAAAATACCTGGATACAGCTGCTGATAAAATAAGTTTATTCTCTGCAAATTTTATTTTTATGAAGCCTTGAAATCATATACCGGGATATTATTGAGAAAATGTAGCAATACCACGTTATCCAGTTGGCTCCGTCCCTGATGACTGAGATAGTCAATGGCTTCCAGGGCAGTTTTCCCTTTTTTATAGATCCGATTGGTAGTCATCGCATCGTAGACATCGGCGACGGCGATGATTTTAGGCAAAAGTCCCACATAATCATCGGTGGCGCACAGCGGATAGCCTTTGGCATCGATTCGCTCATGATGAAACAGCACCGCCCGTTTGACCTCGAGATTGAATGCACTGAATTCATTAAGCAGCGAATAGCCGTAAAGGGGGTGCAACTGAATAATTTCATATTCCTGGCGGGTTAAGGCTTCAGGTTTATTCAAGATCGCCTCAGGAATATAAATCTTACCGATATCATGTAGAAATCCGGCCTGAGTGGCATTGATGATATCCTGTTCGTCCAAACCCATCCACATCGCGATAAACATCGAATAAAAGGCGGTGTTGACACTATGAGTAAAGGTGTACTCATCCATTTTTTTAATCTGATCCAGGGCTTTTAGAATGATGGGATTACCTTCAATGCTTTCATACATATGAGCCAGAAACTGGGTCACATGAGTGTAGGTGTACTCTTTCTGAAACAACACATTACTCAGGTTGTTTTTCAGTTCCACCAGCATCTTGCGGTTTAGCTGTTCGGTCATGCTTTCATTAAGATCACACAGATAATGAGACAGCGAATATCCAGTTTTTTCCCGTTTACTTTCATGGTTTATTGTTTGACCAACGGGCTGCTCAAACCGTGTATAATTATTAATGTGATCTTCTAAAATTCCCATTTTTTCACCCCATTTTTGTTTTTACTGGTCGACTTTGATCACACCCAGTTTATTCATAACTTCAACCAGTTTATCAGTATCTACCGGTTTGGCGGCATAGGCTTCACAGCCCAGATCAAAGGCGGTATTAACGAACTCGGTATCGGCTAGAGCGGTAATAATAATAATCTTCACCTTGTTTTCAGGCAGGATCCCCCGTTGCACTTCAAAATCCCGAATGGCTTTAAGCACCTTGACCCCATCCACCTTGGGCATCATGATGTCGAGGCAGATGAGATCATAGGGATCTTCTTCTTTAATGGCAATGAGATAGGCATCCAGGGCTTCCATCCCATCCACCACAATATCACATTCACCATATTGGGCTAAAAATTTACCCAAAAAACGTCGGCTTACCATGTCATCTTCAACAATTAATATTTTCATCTTCGTTCCTAACCTTTCTGTTGCTGTTTTTGCTGATTGCTGTTTTTAATTATACTGTTTTTTTGTACACCGAGTAAATATGATTGATCTGGTTGACTTTTTGTGCCGCCGCTTCAAAATTCCCCCGTCTGATATCCAGTTCAATTTTAAATGCAACCACCTTTAAGTCTTCAATATCCAGGGTAATGGCGAGTTTTTTGATCTGGTTCGCCAACTTTTCAAAGTCTTCCAGTTTTCCGGCTGCCACTTGATCGTTTAACTCGTTAATCAGTGCTGCCAGCTGCTCTTCCTTTTGCTCATCATAAACCTTCCCGATCAGACCATCCGTAACCACCTTTTCTTTGATGATGATCTCGCCATTGGCATCAATATGCATTTTAAAATCTCCGGATTGCCGGGTCGCTTCTTTCCGGCTGATACATTTTTCAATTTCCTCCACCAGCTTCTCCACCTTGATGGGTTTGGAAATGTAACCATCCATTCCCTGGGATAAAAATTTTTCGCGGTCTCCATGAAGTGCGTGGGCGGTAATGGCCAGCACCGGGGTATCCTGATTAATCTTCCGGATCCGTCTGGTGGCTTCAATGCCATCCATTTCTGGCATTTGAATATCCATCAAGATAATGTCATAGGTGTTTTTCCGGACCATTTCTACCGCCTCATAGCCGTTGCCGGCAATGTCCACCCCATAACCGCACTCGTTGAGCATGCGGGACATCACCAGTTGATTGACCTTGTCATCTTCTGTCAATAAAATTTTATAGTGCTGACTAATATTAAAATAGTCGGGATGCTTTTCCAGTTGGCTGTCTTCAGGTAAACCAGGCTCAAAGCGCAGTTTGAAATAGAAGCGGCTGCCCTGGCCTGCGGTACTTTCCACCCAAATTTTACCACCCATCAGTTCCACCAATTGTCTGGTAATGGCAAGCCCCAGACCGGTGCCTCCAAATCGTCGGGTATAGGAACCATCGACCTGGCTGAAGCTTTCAAAAATCCGTTGCCGGTATTCTTCGGCAATACCAATACCCGTATCTTCAACGACAAAGAGCAGTTCAACCTGATCGTCGGTAGCCGCTAAACTCTTAACCTTGACCCAGACCTCACCGTCATCCGTAAATTTAATAGCATTGCTGATCAAATTATTGAGGATCTGTTGAATCCGATGAAAATCACCCAAAACATATTGGGGCATAGCGGCTGAAAAAGCATAGCTAAGTTCGATTCCCTTGCCGCTGGCCGCCGGGGACTGGGCTTTGATGGTGTGTTCCACCAGGGCTTTAATATCGCAGTTATTCTTTTTAATCTCCAATTTTCCGGCCTCCATTTTCGAGAAATCGAGGATGTCATTGATCACATTGAGTAAGGCATTAACACAGGTTTTGATAATTTTGATGTTCTCCTGCTGTTCCTGATTTAAATTGGACAAACGCATTAAATTGACCATCCCGACAATGCCGTTTAGCGGGGTTCTGATTTCATGACTCATATTAGCCAGAAATTCACTTTTGGCCTGATTGGCCATTTCCGCTTCTTCCTTGGCCAGTTTTAAAGCCTGTTCCACTGCCAGCCGCTCACTGATATCCCGGACAATGGTAATGGCGACCTTTTTTTCATTTAAATAACAATGACTGCAGATGACTTCAACGGGCAGGGTTGAACCGTCCTTCCGTTTAGCCATGGTCTTGATTGCAATTTGATTTTTTTCCAGCAACTCATGGCAATAATTTTGTCCCACATCAGGTGAATCAATCAATTTGAAAACGGGATCCACAAATCCGAAAAACTCCTCATAAGTGTAGTGAAACATATCCCCGGCAGTCTGATTCACTTCAATGAGCCGGCCATGGCATCCGTCCTGATTGGTTTCCTGAACAAAGATGGCGTCTGACGAATTATGAAAAACCTGACGAAACTTTTCTTCGCTGTCGATCAGGGCATTTTCAGAATCTTTCCGTTCGGAGATATCCCGAACGATGCAGATAATCACCCGTTTTTCCAGTATCATGGTGGTTTTGGCGCTGACTTCAACAGGAAACTGGGTGCCATCTTTGTGTTTATGAATGGTTTCAAAAAAGACCCCATCCGTTTCGCCATTTTTCATTTCTTCAATGGCCACGGATTTTCCACCTTCAATCAGATCAAAAACCGTATGTTTAAGTAACTCTACCCGTTTATATCCATAAAGTTCCACAGCGGCATTATTGGCATCGATTATTCTGCCGTTGATTTCGACAAATAGAATGGTATCCCGAACCTTTTCAGCCAGCATTTTATAGCGGATCAAACCTTCTTCCAGACTTTTACGATCGGTGATATCAATGCCAATGCCAATATAACCGCCGTAACTGCCATCAACCTCAAAGGAGGGGCTGTAGATCGCTTCAATCCAGCGATACTTACCACTATCATGACGAATCCGATACTGAATACTGAAGGATTTTTTGCTGCGAAAGGCCTGGTTTTTCATTTCCATATAGAATTTTCGGTCCTCGGGATGAATCAGGTCCAGCCACTTGATTCCCAGATAGTCTTCGTTGTGCTTGCCGGTGAACAGCGACCAGCTGTGGTTAAAGTAAACCACATTGCCTTCCTGATCGGTTTTCCAGATTAAGGTGGGAAAGTTCTCAAACATCCGGTAATAATAATCCCGGGACTGTTCCAGGGACAACTCTCGGTTTTTCCGCTCGGTGATATCCACAAAGGTCACCACCGCATTTCGTTTTTGATCCCGGATCAGAGGCGCAATGCTGACCCTGAACCAATAATCATTTTCTTCATCATCGACTAGAATACTTTTTTTGAATTCTATTTTAATTGGTGCATTGTCTGATTCCAGAACCTTTGAGAAGGCATTTCGCAGTTCGCAGAACTCACAGGACGGATCAAAACCACAACCCAGATTATTTAACCGACTGCTTTTGCACTGAATCGCATCACCAAACTGTTGTCCAATAAAGTCTGCTCTTTTGCGGTTGAAATAGTTCAGCAAGGGATCATTGACTTTAGTGACTTTTGCCTTTTCATCCAACACCACGACGCCAACTGCCAGGGCATTAAATTCCTGAATGAAATTCTCTTCCGTATCCAATCGCTCCTCCTTCGACATTTTAGCTCTCGCTTTTTTATTTTTGACCGGTAACCATCCGCGGCGGTGAAGGCTTGACCCTCAGATGATCATATTCTGATGCCAGATGTTAATATCACCGCTGGCCACCTCCAACTCAATGGTACGGCTGACCCGGGCTCCGGTTTCGGCGTACCGGATTCCTAAATTCATATCCTGAAGAATCTTTTTCGTAATTTCCAGGTTGTGCTGGCCGACGTTAAAAGTATCATTCTGCCGTATCGATTCGGCACCGCCAAAAATACGGATCACCAGTTCGTTTTTCTGACAACCGTATTTACTGGAAAACTGATGAATAAAATAAGGCAATCCGGTGGTCGCATAGTAACAATGGCGGTCGATGGCATCTTCCATCCGGGCCGGTCGGGGCAGGGCAATATGAATGATACCGCCGACTTTCCGGCTTGGTGAATAGGCCGTAATTCCCAGACATGAGCCTAAGGCAAAGGTCTTGATGGTATCATTGTGATTGTTGGAAATGGCCATTTCGCCGATTCCGATTATTTTTGTCATGGCTTCACCTATTCCTTTAATGCTGTAAGAATGCAATGATGAATATTCTCCAGGGCGGCTTGAACCGACACAGCTCCGATGTTGAAGGCTACCTTGTTCATTCCATAGACCACCGAGGAGGCCTCATCCTGACCAATTGTATAACCGCCCTGACGCCGGATATCAAGAAGTCCTTTGGCACCGTCATTGCCCATTCCCGTCAGCAGTACCCCAATCGCCCGCGGGCCGGCTTCACGAGCCACCGAATCAAAAAGCATATCCACCGAGGGACAATGACCATTGACTTTTTCCCCGGTAAACACATCGACCCGATACTTTTGGCCAATTCGCTTAATCCGCATATGCTGATCGCCTGGGGCAATATATACCCTTCCCGGCTCCAGATAATCCCCTGATTGGGCTTCTTTGCAACGTAAGAGGGTCTGGGTGTCCAGTCGTTCGGCAAACATTTTTGAAAACACTGGCGGAATATGCTGGACAATCAGGATTCCCGGACAATCCGGCCGCAGATTTTTAAGGATCTGATAAATCGCTTCGGTACCGCCGGTGGACGCACCAATGGCAATGAGCCGGTCGCTTGACAGCCCACTGCTAAATGATTGCGGGAGGTGATTGTACTCAGTCCTTTGGACGGCTGGATTTTTTCCCGGCAAAATGATCCCGGTCCTGGCGACCAGCCGGATCTTCAGAATCAGCTCGTTGAGAAAATCGGCATCGGTTTTTGCTGAGCGGGGATGGGGCTTTTTCACAAAATCCCGGGCACCGGCGGCTCTGGCAGCAGCTTCGATCTGGGGATTATCGCTGATCATCACCACTGGCAGGGGATATTGGGGCAGCAATCGCTTAATAAATTCGACGCCACCCATTTTTGGCATTTCCTGATCACAAACGATCAGATCCAGATCATATTTAAGTATTTTATCCCGGGCTTCAAAGGCATCACCAGCGGTGGCAACAACCTGGATCTGCGGGTCTGCGGATAGTTTTCGGACCATTATTTCCCGGAAAGACTGGCTGTCATCAACGATGAGAACGCTGATCTGGTTTTTCTTTGGCATTACTTGTCACCCTTTCTGGCCACTTGAGAAATCATTTTCCCCATTCGTGATTAGCCAATGAGGACAAATGTCAGGATCCATGATCCGGCTAGCTTGAGTTCTTAAATCTTCAGGCTATTTTGCCGCCACAAATTATTGATACCCTTCTTTCCGGTTTTCGTTAATATTTTCCAAATTCATTATCGGTCAAGGCAATCCGGGTGGGTTTTGACACCGGGTTATTGGCCGGTTCTCTACGATTGCCTCGGCTTTCGGGTGCTGTTTCTTCGGCCCCCCGATAGCCAAAACGGCTGGATCTTTTCAAAATAAAACGAGCCGCCTGTTCTCTTAATAATTCGGCCTGACTGGATAATTCTTCACTGGCAGCGGCACTTTCTTCGGAGGTGGCAGAGTTCATTTGAACAACTTCTGACACCTGCATGATACCCTGATTGATCTGGGAAATACCAATGGCCTGTTCGTTGGAAGCCGTGGCAATATTTCCGACGATCCCCGAAACTTTAGCCACATCATCGACAATCTTATTCAGTGCGGCAGCGGTGGTAGTAGCAATTTTGGTGCCATCGTCGACCTTTTTAATCGATCCTTCGATCATTCGGGTGGTTTCTTTGGCAGCATCGGCAGAGCGGGCAGCCAGGTTTCTGACTTCTTCGGCCACCACTGCAAAGCCCTTGCCGTGCTGACGGGCCCGGGCTGCTTCCACCGCAGCGTTTAAGGCTAATATATTGGTCTGGAAGGCAATCTCGTCAATGACCTTGATAATTTTAGAAATATTAGCTGAAGATTCATTGATTTCTTCCATCGATTCCAGCATCCGTTTCATTTCGTTGTTGCCCTGCACCGCGTTTGTTCTGGTAACCTCCGCCAGTTCATTGGCCTCGCAGGCATTGTCCGCATTTAGGCGGGTCTGGGCTGAAATTTCTTCGATGGAGGCGGTCAGCTGTTCAATCGAGCTGGCCTGTTCGGTGGCACCCTGGGACAGTCCCATGCTGGAATCAGCAATCTGTTTGGAGCCAGCAGCCACCTGTTCAGCAGCGGAATCGATATTGGTCATGATTTCATTGATATGGTCAGTCATTTTTACAAAAGCCAGTCCCAGTTCGCCGACTTCATCGCGGCTGTCGATTTTAACATCCACATCCAGATTGCCATTGGCAATTTCCTCAGCTGAATCGACCATTCGTCGTAACGGTTTGCTGATCATATTGGCAACCATTAATCCCAATCCTACCGCCAAACCTATTCCGATGACGATAAAAATGATCATCATTGTGCTCTGGGTTTTGAAGTCGGCGGTATTCTGAGTCAGGATCGCTTCCGAAAGTTTCGTATTATAATCAATCAGCTTTTGCAGATCTTCCGTAACCGCTGTTCGCGCCTGAGTTACGCTACTGAGACCGGTTAGCGCCTCATCATATTTTTGCGCTTTGACCAGTTCCAGGTTGGCATTGCGCAATTCCCGGTAGGAAGCCAGACTTTCGGTCAGGGCGTTATACATGGCTCTGTTTTCATCATCCTGGATCGTCGCTTCATACTCTTTTAACAGCGTATTATCACTTTCCACTGCCGCATTGATGGTGTCCAGCCGGGTTTGTAGGGTGCTGGGGTTACGTTCATAAACTGCCAGCAGCTGGTTAGCCCGGATATCTTCCAGGGCATATTGAATACTGGCCAGTTTTTGCGATGGCACCAGATTGTTATGATACATATTTTCCGACTGGGTATTAATGGCATTCATAGTATAGATGCCAAACACCCCGACAACTCCGGTGACCACTGCCAGCAAAATAAAACAGGTGATCAGCTTTTGTTTTATTTTAAGGTTCTTAAAAAATTCCATATTGTGTTTCCTCCATCTAATTTTTTTATTTACTACTTGTATGTAAATCAGGCTTCCTGATTGTAACTTTCCTCTGTATTATCCTCAAGCAGTTTCTGGCAGTCCAGAATCAGCTTAACCGCTGGGCCGACTTTTCCGATCCCTCTGACAAATTGGCGGCTGTCGGTTTCATCGAGATCAGGATGGGGAACAATTTCTTCTGCGGGTATCGCCACGACCTCGGCCACCCCATCGACGATCAGTCCCACGGTGATATCAGCCAACTCGACGACGATCACGCAGGTTCGCTCGTCATAGTCGCGATGGGGTTTCCCAAACCGGAGCCGTACATCCACCACCGGAATGATCTGCCCCCGGAGACTCATAATTCCTTTGACATATTCTGGCAGCTCCGGTACCTCCGTTATTTTCTGGATCCCGATTATTTCAGTAACATAAGTAATTTCGAGACCATAGGCTTCATTATCCAGTGTAAAGGTTAAATACTTCCCTTCTTCGGTTTCATCATCTTCTTCCAGTTCCAGTTCATCAAATTCATCAAACTCTTCCACCATCGCTTCGCCTCCTTGTATTTTACAATGACTGGTAATTGTTAGTTTTTAGCCGTTTCGGGGCAGTCAGTCCATTGACATCCAGAATCAGGCTGATGTTGCCGTCACCCAGCAGGGTACAGCCGGCCAGCCCCTCAATTTTTTTCATCCGCTGAATATACTTGGGCAGAGTTTTCACCACGACCTGCTGCTCACCCAATAATTCGTCGGCAAAAAGACAGGTGCTTTTGGTTTCCCCTTCCAACATAATCAAAATGCCGTCCTCGATCTGAGTTGCTCCGGTTTTAACCTGGTAATGGTCTTTGAGCCGCATAATCGGGTAGCACTGGCCCCGGATCATAATCATTTCATTTTCCTCCGTATCCCGGAAGACCTCCTGGGCCTTGGGAATAAAGGATTCTTTGATGGACATAATCGGCAGTGTATAACAGCTTTCACCGACTCGGATATTCATCCCTTCAATGATCGCCAGGGTCAGGGGAATTTTCAGGGTAATTGTGGTGCCCTGACCTTCCACACTTTCGACCAGAATATTGCCGCCCACTGCTTCAATGTTTTTGGCAACTACGTCCATGCCAACGCCCCGCCCGGAAAACTCAGTCACCGCTTCCTTGGTCGAAAAGCCCGGCAAAAAGATCAGGTTAAACACTTCAGTGTCGGTCATATTGACAGCTTCAGGGCCAACTACTCCGTTTTCCCGGGCTTTTTCCAGGATCCCCTCCCGACTTAAACCCTTGCCGTCATCGCGGATAATGATCAGCACCTCACCACCGGCATTTTTGGCTTCCAGAGTGATGGTGCCAGCCCGGGGTTTATCCTGAAGGATCCGCGTCTCAGACGTTTCAATGCCGTGATCGGCAGAGTTTCTGACGATATGCATTAATGGATCACCGATCTGCTCAATGATGTTCTTGTCCACCTCGGTTTCTTCACCGAGAATTTTCAAATTGATTTCCTTGCCCAGTTTTTTACTGATATCCCGGACAATTCGGTTCATCTTAAAAAAAGTTGGCCCCAGGGGCACCATCCGGATCGACATCACCATATCCTGGAGTTCATTGGTGATTTTCTTCAGCTGGCGGGCGGATTTACTGAAATTATCCAGCACCAGTCCCTTGAGATCGGGGTTCTGGGTGACCATCGCTTCTGAGATGACCATCTCACCGACCAGGTTCATCAGTTTATCGAGCTTTTCCACACTGACCGAAATCATGCTCTGGCTCTGGTTGCCATTAGCCACCAGGGTTTCTTTGACCGGAGCCATTTCCAGGGCTGGATTCTTAAGCTGCGGAATCATGATCTCTTCATCATCAACGAGGATATTCAATTCTTCGCGAATTTCCTGAAGTTCGTTTATTTCTGTGATCTCAAACTGATCGATAAATGCCATGGTGCGGAAAAAAGCTTCCAGCTTAGCTTGGGTTTCCGAAGTTTTAAGCTGCAGCATAAAGCCATCCCGTTTGATGATCTCAACACAATCCGGATCATTGATAACGTCCTCGGGAATGCACTTAAATGCATCAGTAATCTCCTTCAAGTTATGGACCACCGTGAAAGCCCGGATGTTTTCCATTCCGCAGTCTTCTGCAAAGTGGAGGATCGTTTGATAGGTTTTAGGTTCGCTGATTTTTGCCGCCTTATTGGAGCTGATGTAATATTTTTCTTTAACTGGCTCATTATTAACCACCTGGGAATCGGTCAGATTGTTATTCTCTTTAAGAATCTTCAGGTGTTCTTTAATCTTGGTAATCAAAATTTCCGGATTGCCATCGGCCTCATAACCGTTTTTTATTTTATCCAGTTCCAGTTTCATAAAGTCAATACCTTCAAAGACCAGGTCTGAAAGGGTTGAAACATCAATATACTGGGGCTTTTCTTCGCGGATAAAGTAAAACATATCTTCGGTGGTATGGGCCACCACTGACATGTTGTTGATCAGCATCATCGCCGCTGAACTTTTGATGGTATGCATGATTCGGAATACTTCATTGATGGTTTCGCTGGGATAGCTGCCCAGTGCTTCGGTCTTAATCACCGACTGTTCCATTTGTTCCAATTGCTGGGATGTTTCAAAAATAAAAACCTCCTGCATTGGGTCATTCATATATTGCTCTGACAATAGCGTCCCTCCTTATCTCAATTTTCCCTAAAACTACTTAACAGCATTTCGATCATTTCGGCACTCTTCTCTTTGATCGAAAAACGGTACCTGGCCATTCGCCATTTTAGACAGATTTCCTTGCTGCCACCGGTGAGAATATTTTCCAGTACCTCCGGATCCAGATTTGCGCGGATCAGTTTTAAATCGATGGCTGATTTAATGGTTTTAATGATAAAATCGGATCGTTTATAAATGATTGAACTGACCTTTTCGGACAGTTCGCTATCGCACATCAGGCTGTCGTACGCTTGTACCACCACCGTTATTTCCGGATAGTTCTGATAATATTCAGCGTAGGCGTTATAAAAATAGCGGATCGCTTCTAATGGCGAAAAATTCTTTTGTAGGCAGGTTTCTATGATGGCATCGTCATACTGGGAAAAATGATCTACCACCGCCAGCATAATGTCGGTCTTTGTTTTAAAATGCCGAAATAGGGTCCCTTCGGAAACACCTTCCTGATTGGCAATCATTTTTGTCGATAGATTCTGTAGACCCACAGCATTCAAAGTTTGAATGGTTGAGACGATGATGCTTTCACGCCTTTTTATTAATGATTTTTGCACCCTGTTCCTCCTTGCGGAGTGATTACTTACTCCTTTTTTTAAAATTATACCCTTTTCTATTTAATTGTCAACTTTTATGTGACCTATTTAATGTTTTTTTGTGACCTTTTACCAAACCTTTACAAAGCACCGCTGCCAGGTGATCCCAGTCCACAATCACTAAGGGTTTTGTCGCTCACCATCAATTTTTTTTATGTTTTTGACAAAGACCATGTTATAATGATTGCTGTCAAATAACACCATAGGAGGATCGGATGATTCGAATTCCCAATCTCAAACTTGAAATCAAACAGGCTAAAAATAGTGATGCTGAAAAAGATGCCTTAAAAAACGCTATTCTGTCCAAACTAAAAATTAGTCCCAGGGACTTAAGCACCTTTACAATATTTAAAAAATCCGTTGATGCCCGGAAGAAAAACGCCATCGTCTACATCTATACGGTGGATGCCAGCCTGAAAAACGAGGCTTCGATTCTAAAAAAGGGCAGCAAATCCGGCCTTACTCCCAGTCCCGATTTATCCTATCAGGCGGTGGCACCGGGAAACCGCCCCCTGGAACATCGACCGGTGATCATTGGGATGGGACCCGCCGGCCTTTTTTCCGCTCTGATCCTGGCCCAAAATGGTTACGCCCCGATTATTCTGGAACGGGGTGATGAGGTGGATATCCGCGCCGCCAAAATCGATACCTTCTGGCAAACGGGCGAGCTGGACCCGGACAGCAATGTGCAATTCGGGGAAGGCGGTGCCGGAACCTTTTCTGACGGCAAACTGACCACCCTGATCAATGATCCCCGCTGCCGGAATATTCTCGAAGCTTTTATTGCCGCTGGGGCGCCGCAGGAAATCCTCTATCTCAGTAAACCCCATATTGGCACTGATCTGCTACGAGAGACGGTCAAGACGCTCCGCCAGGAGATTATCACAAATGGCGGCGAGGTCAGGTTTCGGGCCCAGGTTACCGATTTTCTGATCGAGAACGGCAAGCTGATCGGGGTGATCATCAATGGCCATGAAACCCTGGACTGCCGGGTGGCTTTGCTGGGTATTGGTCACAGTGCCCGGGATACCTTTGAAACTCTTTATGATCGCGGCGTCACCATGACTCCGAAAGCCTTTTCGATTGGAGTCCGGATTGAGCACCCCCAACAGCTGATTGATAACGCCCAATACGGATCTGCTGCTGGCACGGCGGGACTGGGCGCGGCCGACTATAAGCTTTCCTATCATTCTCCCAACGGCCGCTCGGCCTACACCTTCTGTATGTGTCCCGGGGGCTATGTGGTAGCCGCTGCTTCGGAAGCCAACGGGGTCGTTACCAATGGCATGAGCGAACACCGCCGGGATGGCGCCAATGCCAATGCCGCGCTGCTGGTCGGGGTGCAGCCCGGAGATTTCGGCGACGATCATCCCCTGGCCGGAGTGGCCTTTCAACGAAAATGGGAAGGCCGGGCCTTTGCCCTGGGCGGTCAAAACTATCACGCCCCGGCCCAGCTGGTAGGGGATTTTCTGGTAGACCGACCCAGCGCCCACTGGGGCAGCGTTAGCCCAACCTATACCCCAGGCCTTTGCCTGACCCAGTTAAAAGACTGCCTGCCGGATTATGTGGTTGCCACCATGAAGGAAGCGCTGCTTCATTTTGACAAAAAGATCAAGGGTTTTGCCATGGCAGACAGCATTATGACCGGGGTTGAAACCCGAAGCTCTTCGCCGGTGCGGATCAACCGCGATGATGACCATGTCGCCAATATTGCCGGACTCTACCCAATGGGTGAGGGTGCCGGTTACGCCGGGGGGATTATGTCTTCGGCGGTGGACGGGGTCAAAACTGCTGAGAAAATCATCCAGCGCTATGCCCGGTTCAGATCTGGGAATTAAGTCGCCTGCTCAGACTCATTCATTTTGCTGAAATTTCCCACCCAACTAACTTTACGGCTTCAAAAAGAGAGCTCCTGAAGATTTTTCTCCAGGAGCTCTCTTTACACAAGTTATCTTTTTTCAGTTTTCTGACCAAATCCCGACTGCTTTTAAACCGCTTTGAGGATCTCGGCGATTAAGCTGTCAATCTCTTCTTCTCTTTTTTTATTCTTCCAGCTGACAATAAATGATTTTTCCACCGTGCCGCCTTTTTCAACCACCGCCGATTTGATCTGGCGGTTTGCCTTAATTCCGCCGGTAAATTTGGACGCCAGTTGCTTGGTCACAAAACTGTAGACCTTTTTACCCTGCAGGGATCCAACCTGTTCAAGGTATTCTTTCATCACCACCGCCAGCGAGAAAGCCCACACCGGACTGGCAAAAATCACCACATCATAGGGGGACACATCGGGATTATTGGTAAATACAATCGGAGGTTTGGCCCCAGGATCATCATTTTCAGGAACAATCCGCTCAATTTCTATGTCCAGTCCCTTTTCCGCCAGGGCCGCTCTCAGCCTGTCGGCAACTGAAAACGTATTGTTGGTTTTGGAAAATACAATCACACCAATTTTCATTTCACACTCTCCATTTTCTTTAGAATATGTAACTGTTTAGAACACTAATAAAGCCTATCCACTTTTAGTCATTAATTATTCTCTTATTGACACTAAGGTACCTCATTTCGTAGTTTATTTCAAGTCTTTTCTTTTACTCTGCAAAAGAATTTTTATTGACTGTCAATTAATCATAATCAATTTCAAACGAACAGCCTGGGACCATATTCTGATCTCAGGCTGTTTTCATGGTGTTGCTGATTGCATATTATTAATTGAAATAGATATCCCCATTGGCGTCAACTGAGAAGATTTCGAAGTCGGTATAGAGGGAACTGCCAAAAATATCATCGATCTGGAACGAATAGTAGTAGTCTCCCACGGCCAGGGGTTCTTCGTAGATCACCGGGTCATTGTTAAAGGTATAGGCTTCGCCTTCGTAAATGCCCTCCTCATCGCTTTTCATACTATAGGAGTAATACATTGGGGTGATCAAATCACCCTTCTTGAGTTTGGTAATCTCTTTGGCCGACTGGCCAGTGACCGCATCGATGCCATCCCAGGCACCGATAATGATGATGGTGTAATTACCGTCGCTGGCGAAATCAATTTTTATGCGCAAATTGGTTTCCACCCCATTAAGCATCACCGGCGAGGTGTAGATATTGTAGTTGTCGCCCTGTTCGACTATATAGGTGGCCAGTGGCTGTCCATCGGGCAGGGACACCCAATAGCCGCTGAAGTTATCTTCAAATTTTCCGGTATTCCAGTCAGCCGTGATGTTATCATCGAGACCCAGTTCAATCAGGGTTTCGCCATCGCCGGCATCCATAAACACATCACAATAAACGGCCTCAACATAGTCCAGGGTGTCGGCTGAAATGGTAAAGCCGTACATGCCAGCGGCATTGATGGCAGGCGGTGATGAATATGAAACGGCCGTTTCCGCTTCGCTGAAATTGTATACTTCGGTGGGTTCCTGATCCAGTTCCGACCAGTAAGCGGAGCCAGCTGATCCATCATAACTGCTGCTCCAGTAAAGCGATTTTTCGCCAAACCAGTCGGCATCGCTGTAGCTTCCAAAATCACCGTTGGTGTCGCTGCCGTAGGCCATTTTATCGACGAAGGACATGTAGTAAGGACTGACACAGATATCCTTGAAAATTGACAATTCCTCGGAGCCCTGAATGGCTAAGGGATAGTAGATCGCCAAGCCATGAGAATCGGCCTTGTCACTGCCGTTTTTCATATAGACAACGCAGTCCGCCAGGGCTGCCAGGGCCTGATCTGTACCACCTACATTACCGGTGACATTTTTCAGCACCGAACCCAGATCAACCATATTAGTATAACCTTCGGACTTGTTATTGCCACCATAGTTTTCGGCCGCTGTAATTCCCTTAATCATCGGCGATAAAACATCGGTTTTAGTAGTGGCGTTGTACATCTCCCGGGCGACATCGTTAAAGGCATAAACCAGTTCATCGATCTTAGACAGGTCGATGCAGGACAGGGTTGCTTCATTGTGACTGTCGATGGCCATACAGGCCGCGTAGAAAGAATCCACAATCACCTTGCCCAGTTCGGCTCCGCCAGCCGCCGGACTGCTGCCGATAAAACTGCCCATAGCGGTGTAATCCCAGCCATAGCCAGGTTCCAGCTCTTCCGATGCCACCATATAGCGGGCGTGGGGGGCTAGCATATTTCCGGTTTCGACGGTACCCATCAGACAGGCATCAAAACCGATAAATTCAAAGGCATCGGTCATTCGGGGATAAACCGAAGTCAGGGCGTTTTCGACTTCCAGCAGCGACAGACTGTCGCTTTCATTCTGCTCGTCAAAGCAGACTCCGGTTATGCTGCCGCCGCCGTGATTCCAGAAAACCAGCCCCATTTTTTCAGCTGGATATGACGATACACCCCAATCAAGAAATTCGGCCAGAGTTTCGGCGCTACCCATGTTGGCACCGTCCGCTGCTTCAATCTCTTCCATATTCTGATTTTCAATCACAAAGCGCTGGGTCAAGGCGTCATCAACCAGATCGTTATCCCAGGCATTAGCCCCACCGGTCTGAACCACAAATTTCACCTTGTCCGACTGGGCGCCATCAATCATCTCCTGGAGATCCATGGTAGCCAGGCCACCGTCACTTTCCAGATCCGAGCCGCACATATAAACAAAAATGGTCCAGGTCCCGGAGTCACCCATTTTTTTCGTTTCAGTTCGGGTCAGTCGCTGAATTTCCAGTTCACCGCTGGAACTCACCTTCATCTCAGTGCTCCGCTTAAGTGATGTATCGAGGCCGCTGTTTTTGTGGGTGCTGGTTCCGCCACCAACATCTGAACAAGCTGTCAAAGACAGCACCATGGCAAAGATGATCAAAAATGCCGTCAATCTTTTTTTCATTACTAACCTCCCGGGCCAATGATTTTTATCGTTTTTATGTCTTAACCATCGCGATTAAACTGGCTGCCTTTTATAGTTGCCTCAAACGCTTTATTCGCAATGGATTTTTACATAATACTGCTTTATATTATACGCCTCCCGGGTCGATAAGCAAACAAATTTCGCACCTAAAATCATTTTTTCACGACCCTTTCACCCAGAAAAAAAACGCAGACCCACAATAAAGTGGTCTGCGTTTGAGGTTGTCGCTAAACTACCGTACCGAACAATTGTTCATCTGTTGTTCGCCGCGGAATCGGACAGGCTCTGCCGTGTCCGCTCCGATGCGTACAACATGATGTAACAATTGTCGGTACTGGGTCATCTTTTTCGACAGTCTGAAACGCAGACCCACAGTAAAGCGGTCTGCGTTTTTAATCCGTTATTTTAGCGTGATCAGGACAAACCGATGATTTCGCCGTCTTCGGTAATATCCATGCCATTGGCGGCCGGCACTTTGGGCAGACCCGGCATGGTCATAATGGCACCGGTGATTACGACCACAAATCCAGCTCCGGCTGACAAACGCACTTCTTTGACATGGATATTGAAATCCTGGGGGGCGCCAAGCAGGGTCTGATCATCGGAGAAAGAATATTGGGTTTTTGCCATACATACCGGTAGGTGATCAAAGCCCAGGGCGACAATCTCGTCCAGTTGTTTTTTGGCTTCCGGTTCGTATTCGACTCCATCCGCCCGGTAGATTTCGGTGGCAATGGTTTTTATTTTCTGCTCAATCGGCAGTTCCAGCGCGTACAGCGGTTGATATTGTGATTCACCCATATCACAAAGTTTGACCACTTCGTGGGCCAGTTCTTCGCCACCTTTACCACCCTGGGAAAAGACATCAGACAGGATTACTTTGACATTTATATTTTCACAGGCTTTTTTAACAGCAGCAAATTCTGCTTCGGTATCTGTCGGGAATTTATTCAGGGCCACGACCACGGGTACCTTGAATTTTTGCAGATTTTCCAGATGCTGGAGCAGGTTGGCACTGCCCGATTCCACCGCGGCCACGTTTTCGGTTGACAATTCGGTTTTAACTACTCCACCGTTCATTTTTAAAGCCCGGACGGTGGCCACAATAACCACGGCATTTGGTTTAAGCTCAGCATAACGACATTTGATATCAAAGAATTTTTCTGCGCCCAAATCAGCACCAAAACCGGCTTCGGTAACCACATAATCAGCCAGCTTCAAGGCTGTTCGGGTAGCCAGCACCGAATTACAACCGTGGGCGATATTAGCAAAGGGACCGCCATGGATAAAGGCCGGGGTATTTTCCAGGGTCTGAACCAGATTCGGTTTGATGGCATCTTTAAGCAACAGGGCCATGGCGCCGGTGGCTTCCAGATCAGCGGCGGTCACCGCTTTGCCTTCGGTGTTGTAAGCAACAATCATTCGGCCCAGTCGCTCTTTGAGATCAGTAAGACTGGAGGCCAGACAGAGAATCGCCATAATTTCTGATGCCACGGTGATGTCATAACCGGTTTCCCGTTCCACGCCATTGGCCCGACTGCCCTGACCAACGGTGATCATCCGCAGGGCCCGGTCATTCATATCGACAACCCGGCGCCAGACAATCCGATCCAAATCAATGTTTAACAGATTTCCCTGGTGAAGATGATTATCAAGCAGGGCTGCCAGCAAACTATGAGCCGCAGTAATGGCATGGAAGTCACCGGTAAAATGAAGATTAATATCATCCATCGGAACGACCTGGGCGTAGCCACCGCCGGCGGCGCCACCTTTAACACCAAAGCATGGTCCCAGTGAGGGTTCTCTTAATGTGGTAATGGTTTTTTTACCAATATAATTGAGCGCCATGGAAAGTCCCACGTTGGTGGTGGTTTTCCCTTCACCAGCCGGAGTTGGGTTTATCGCGGTTACCAGAATCAGCTTGCCATCCGGTTTATCGTGGTTGTCTTTCAATACCGACAAGGACACCTTGGCCTTATGATTGCCGTAAAGTTCCAGTTCATCTCCGGTGATCCCCAATTTTTCAGCCACCTGTGCAATCGGTTGCAATTTAGCTTCCTGTGCGATCTGTACATCTGTTTTCATCTTGTCTTTCTCCTTTTCAAAATAATTTCGTTATTCTTTGAGTCCCTTTTTTAAATCTGCACCACACGCTGCGGTTAATTATTTACACACATCCTATGCACATGTATATACAGATTTTCCATAGGTTAACATCTTTTATACTCCGTGTCAATATTTTTCTATGTTGGGACAATTTATTATCTTTACTTGTTTGTTATTTCTCAAACAAACTTTATCACTAGAAATATCTTGTTATAATTTTAACGTTCGCCCTGGCTATTTTCGTTTATTCAGGCTATTTTTTGCACTTCATCCTTTTTTACAAATCTTAGCGTTTATTTCTGTAAACGTATAAAAAAAAGCCCTGAACAGCCTCACTGTTCAGAGCTCCTTAAAATCCATTCGTAAAATCGACTTTATTTATTATTCTAATTTCGTCATTTTTATAACAAGAATATTACAAAATGCTAATGTATTTTTTAGAACGACTTATTTTACTCTGGCAAATCATCAAATTGCCGCATTATAATTTTAAAAATAAAAAACTTTTTTTATTTTTTTGTAAAAATTAAAGCGCTTTTTCTAGTTTTCTGCCGATGCTTTTTTGGCTGCCAGATCATTTTCCATATCTTTGAGTTTTCGTGACAGGATCACAAAGACCACCAGACCAAAGATCATCACTAATGCCGGGTATAAACAAAACCCGTTTTTAATGGCTTGAATCAGTCGAAGCCAAAGCGGTGGTAATTATGACGCTTTTAATGAAGTTCCCGACTTTAATCGGGGTAGTCAGCAGGGCCATAATAAAACCACGGACATTTTTCCCGGTGCGCCATTCCCCGTAATCAACACAGGTGGCATACATCGCGACCACCAGCGCATCTGGCAGACCGTAGCCAATAAAGGATACCAGCATGACGATTTTGAAAGCAGTGGCACTCATGGGCACCAGCCAGGTAATCAGCAGGCCGGCGATGAAGATACATAAGGCTCCGACATAAGCCTTCCGCGGTCCGAATATTTTTGAAACGGTGGTCGCCAGGGTGGCCGAAACCAGCATGACGACGGTCAGACCGGTCATAAAAATAGCCATTCCCGGGAGATCATTCAAAACATATTTAAAATAGTAGAAGGCCAGACCCAGCACGACAAACTTGCCGACATAGCGGCCCAGATCAATTAACAATAATCCGATCAGCGGCGGGTTATGGAATAACTCCTGGAGAATTTCCGGAACCGACATGCTTTCTTTTTTCTGGGTTACCGGTACGGTTCCCCGGAACGCATATTCTTTTGTTAAAAAGAAGAATATCCAGTAACACAGGACCATAAACAGAGCAACCATAATAACTACTGTGGTATAACCCAAAGCCGGATCATTAAGGGCTTTGCTGATCTCCTGGATTGCTCTGACCCCGACATAGGAAAAAGTCAGTGAGCCAAGGGCGTTGAAGATCCCTCTGTTGGCCGACATTTTAACCCGTTCGTCGACCCTGTCTGTCAGGGCGCTGTTCATGGCGATATGGGCGGAATAATAAACATCAAAAACCAGATGGCCAACAATAAAGCCGGCACAGGCGGTGATGGCATTGGTCATTGGATCACCGATTTTGAGGAATTGGACCACATAGAGCACGGCGGCTACCGGCGGGCCAATCAGCAACCACGACCGGAATTTACCCCACTTGAGATTGCTTTTTTGCAGGATGATCCCTGCCACCGGCACCCAGATCAGATCGAAGATACTGGTGATCATCAGAACTGATCCCGCCAGCGCCACCGGCATCTTGACGGCATCGGTCAGGAATGCCGAAAAAAACATCAATTCGACATAAATAAAAATCTGAAAGCCAAACGAAGGCAAACCATAGAGATAAATAACACTTTTCTTTAACTTATCGGCCATTTTTGATTCCTTTCCAAATTGAAGAAATCGTCCCCAAAAGCGGCAATTATTTATTGGAACTTTTTTCAGAAAATCCATTAATAATTCCCGCTGTTTCTGGGGACGAATCTGTGAC
>PGZR01000030.1:0-25321 GCA_002841405.1 Firmicutes bacterium HGW-Firmicutes-4
CGGAATGCAAACTATAAAGAGATTTATCCAGAACTGGTCTGCTGCTAGCTCCAGTTCTTTTTTATTTTTTTTGTGGCACCTTGTATTTAAGCGCTTACTTTCCAACCTTCAACACTGGTCTTATGAACTTCATTTGAGACTGTGAAATTAGGTTGATCTACTCTTATTTTAAAAATTACATACCCAGAATATTCATTACAGCCCGGTATAACACCATCTAAACTGTCATAACCAAGGTTTGTGCCAGTCGTAAACAAGCTATCAGGCAATGTTGCCTTATCTACAGCTCCGTTGCTTCCAACAGTTGCCGAACCACTAACATAACGCAGCGCAACATCGCCGCTAGTTTCATTTGTTCCATATGCTTCATCGTAAACTGATGCTGGATTTGCGTTTGAGGAATTGATTGTCCCCGTGAAGACTGCTTTTACGCCAGCTTTGACTACTCCAGGCACTTCCATTTTAAGGGTAGTATTTTTTGCTATCCCAACACCACTATCATTCAAATTTGATTCCGCATTGTTGTGATAATAAACCATCACCTGGTAAACTTTACCGGGCTCTAATGTAACATTATCCGTATACGTCGTTGTTTCGCTGTCTTCTTTGATTCGCACGAAATTTCGTTCGTCTCCTAGTTGTGGATTGTCTGTTATTGAATTGAACGTGACATGATCGGCAGGTTCAGCTACAGTATATGTTTCACGGTCCGGACCCCAACCCGAACCGGTTGATTGAGGCGTTTTTTCTTCATTGGCATTCGTTGCGTTGCACCCAACTGCCATAAATATAACAATAGAAAACATCATCAGGATAAATAATGTGCCGGCCATTTTATAACTGTCGTTAAACTTCAAAAATAAATTTTTCATTTTTTCCTTTCCTTAATAAAATAATTTTTATCTTTTAAAACAGTGGCTGCTTTGTTCCCCCAAAAACCAACTTTAAACACCAATCATGGATCAGCTCCTTTCACAGCCTTCATGTGCTTCTAATATTATCCGAGTCAATCTGCTTTTTTCTACCATCCAAATAGGTAATTCCTCCTTATATCATATACTTCGCTTATTTTTGACACGGGGTTAAATTTCTAGGAAAAAAAGTGTTGACTTGCACCTATGCACTTCAGCATAAATCTATCAGTATCATAATGGTAATGGAAGAAATCATCAGCTATAATATTTAGCCAGTTTTTCTGATATACATGAGGCACTTCCATCTACAAGGTTTTAGATGAAAAAGCGACCATTTTTGCATTATTTGTAGAAAAAAACACCTCATAGTCAATATCAGTTGTTTTTACGGAATTTAACAATCATAACGTAACTCCACAACGAATTATTTTTCAATATAGGGTTGCTCGGTCGAACCAGGTGGTGTCGCCCCTTTTAGCAGAACTTTTATTCTGATTGCTTCCAACCGGCAACTTAAACCAGCGGTTCCTGCACTTTCACCGTTTTTTGCCCAATCCAGCCAACCATAATTCTCTGCATGCACCTGATAATAAATATCATACTGTTCCGAATCCAAGCCCGTCAATTTAATCCGAATTGCCTCTAGTCGTAATGATTTTCCGGATGTCCCACTTACATCCCCATCCGCCTTCATCTCCTGCCAGCCAATGTTTTGGACGTGTGTCTGATATTCAACACCGATTTCAGGTGCAATGTTGCTTACACTAATCCGGATAGCTTCCAATCTTTTCGCTTCACCAGATGTGCCACTTATATCCCCATCTTCTTTCCAGGATTGCCAGCCAATATTCTGTACATGGGTTGAATAAATACACGTTTTTGCGTTATGATCAAGTTCTGCAATTTTTACTTCGGCATCATTTAATTTTTTAATAACCGCCGGATCAATCTGTTCCTTCGCTATTTGATTTAATTCATTCACATTTTTTACAAGCTCTTCAATCTCAAAACGGTCGTTGAGTTTTAAATCAGCTGGAAGGGGCAGTGCAATAATTTGATCAACAAGCTGCTTAATTTTTGCCTGATCCATGATTGGAATTGAATAGAAATGCACAGCATTATTTTCATTGGCATACCATACCAGTTGACTATTTATGATCAACGGCTGACATTCTGATAATTTTGATCCGGACACTGTCTGGATTTCAGTTGTTTTATTTCCTGAACCATCGACATAGACATATTTCAAGTCCTGAATTTCACCATTTAGATTAAATTCCTGCCAGAGAACGATCAATTGGTTATCTGATATTTTCACAAGCTTGGGAATTGAGCCGATCTTGTCAGAACCCACATACTTTTGAATTGTGATCTGTTTAACCGATTGATCATTTAAGCTATTTTTTCCAAGGACACAGAGTAGAATGTCTCGTTGATCGATGCCCAAACCAACCATTTCGTATGATGTATATTCACTGATCCGGGTATGGTCAACGGTGTTCATTGCAACAATATAATTATCTTGTGAAATTTCAAAGCCTCCAATCGATACACCGGTACAGTTAGCACCGATTGTGCCGGGAATACTAAACAAATTTACCGATTCGTAATAATTGCCATTCTGCCTGTTCAATACCACCGAACGGGGATAGGCATCACCGTGATCGATTAAAACAAGATTTTCTCCATCAAACCGTGCATACTGATCAAATGAATGCGACACATGATTGTTTTGAAACCGTCCCAAATAATTTGTAACTTTCATCGTTGAAGTATCCACAATAATCGTTAGCTGCGATTGATGATTCAAGCCATCACTTGTCGTGTAGCGTAATCGCCCGGTATGAAGAACCAATTGATTTCCCGACTCGTACATTCTTCCAGTAGAATATGCAAAAGGTTCAATAGTAAAACTTTCGCCTCCTTTTATCGAGGCACTGTCGATCCGGTTAAAATTTTTATCATATCGTACAATCCGAATAACTTCCTTGTCATTGTTTTCTTCACGATTTGCCTGTCCGAAGGCAATATAGTTATAATTTTCCCCACTATAGAATGCCCCAAAATAGGAAAATTCGTAGGGAATCGTTTTTAAATCAATTACTTGTTGCTGTTCATCATAAGTTTTAATGGTTATGGGATTACTGCCCGCTTCAACAATCGTCCTCGTCCCATTGTCATTATTTATTAAATATGAAAACAACGTGTTTTTCCATCTCGGAAAATATGATGATACAACATTGTTTTGCTCTGAATTAATCAGAATCCCACTGTTTGTTGGCCCCCCTTGTAGCTCACTTGTTTCTATTCCGCTTTGTAGATTATCTAAATTTAATTGTGCCGAATAATTTTTAGCCATGATGCTATTTCCCGAGATGATCAACCCAAACACAACTGAAAAAAAGATTAAAATGATTTGTACACGATTATTTCTCATGATATCCTCCTCATTACTATTTTATAATTTTATTTTCTACTTTTAAAATATAGAGTTTTTAGGAACATTTTATAATGTGACACTAATTCAATTTATGGCAAATTGTGGTTTTACTTCAAAACTTACATATCCGGCATATTCGATACAACCGGGAATTTTGCCGTCTAGGGTCTCATAGCCCAGCTTTGTGCCCTCGCTTGTGAATATACTTTCAGATAAAGATGTGCCTCCTTCGCCAAACCCATTATTTTCATATTTCAAACTTCCACTGGCGTATGCCAAATTAAAATCCTCATCACTCGTAAATACGGCCCCGTCATAGATTTCTTCCGGCATTGCATTACTTGAGTTCAGATACCCACTGACTGCAATCTCTGTCCCTGTAATTGTTGGTAAATTAATTTTAGCTGTCACATTCTCAGCCACCAGATTCAGATTCGTTGCTGCATTATTATGGACATACATTCTTACACGATAAGTTTTCCCTTTTTCGACAACCATATTATCTGTCCATTTTTCATTCGTTCCGCTTTCCCGAATTCCTACGAAATTGCGTTCGTCGCCAATGTTCGGATTGTCGGTTATTGAATTGAACGTGACATGATCTGCTGGTTTAGTGACTGTATATGTTGATCGTTCCGGGCCCCAACCTGTTAATGGTGGTGTTTTTTCTTCACTGGTATTCGTTGCATTGCAAGCCGTCGTAAACATAACAATTAAAACCATCATCATAAACAATGTACCAGCCATTTTATGACTGTCATTAAACTTTAAAAATAATTTTTTCATAATATCTGTTCCTTTCTTCAATTAAATAATTTAGTATTGACGCTTTCTTTCCTGGTTAAACCGACTTTAAACAACAATCATAGCTCAGTTCTTTTCGATTATTCAGTAGCCATTTCAAATGTTTTACGTAAATCTAGTTCCCTGACATCGGATTAAAAATTTCTTGTTTTTTTTCCCACCTCTCTCCGGTCTCTACATTCATATTTACTACCATCGCAATAAACCTTTATACCCTTTCAAAATATACTTCGCAAAACCAAGTTCCTAAGGTAAAAATATTCCTAATTTTTTTCACCTTTTTCCTTTTTTCATATACTTTCGGTTTTCTCTCTGGAACTTATACGTATGTTTTTTCGCTCCATATTAACTGTGATCCCTCCTATACAATATACATCGCTTAATTTTGATGTGGGGTTAAGTTTTTAGAAAAAAATGCATAAAAAAAATGTTGACTTGCATCACTGCACTTCAACACTAAAACCTATTTTGATTCGGATTATAAACGATATTTGGTTGTTATAAGGATTGCGCAACATGGGGTAGAAATGGCGCAATTGTACATATGAGCCAAATGTTTCAATCCCCCTGCGGGGAATAAGGTTTGCGCAACTTAGGTCAGTTTGATTTAGAATGCGAGGCGCTTAGCGTTTCAATCCCCTTGCGGGGAATAAGGTTTGCGCAACGGAACAACAACTCATCAAATGACATGTATTTTGTTGTTTCAATCCCCTTGCGGGGAATAAGGTTTGCGCAACGTTGTCAAATTGGTAACCATCTAATTTTCAATTAGGGTTTCAATCCCCTTGCGGGGAATAAGGTTTGCGCAACCCTTCGCTGTTTTAGCCCGCATAAACACTGGCTTTGCGGGGTGTGTTTTTGGGAAGTCCCCAAGATTTTAAAAAATACGCAAAAATTTGTAACGTTTTTGTAACGTTCACTTCCCAAAAATCCTGGAACACGTGAAAAAATCGCATCATAATGGGGTTTGTAGTCTTTAAAGAATTAAGCCAATAAATTCGGGAACCCTGCCATTTTTGGGGCTAAAATAGATCCAAAATCCATACTTTATTCTTTTATTGTATCAGATTTATATCGCCAAAACAATAAGCTTCTTGAAAATTTCATATTCTCAATCTGGTTCTGTTTCATGAACGGCTTATCAAACTGGAACCCTGTTTATGAATAATTCAGGGCAAGTATCGACTTTACCTATTGTCACCTTAATTCAGCGAAGCATGAAACGCCGGCTGCCGAAACAGCAATATCTTTCTCTTCGATGGCTTCATGTACTTAATATCAAAAGCACCGCTTGGCGTGTAATCTAATTCGCATTCGCAAGGGTATTCTTCCAAATCGCTTGGAAGAAAGGCTGGTATCGCACTTGAAGCGTTACTGCGTCGATGATCATTTCCAATCACACAAATATCATACTTGTTCATAAGGGTTTTTGCGTAATCGGCATTTTTACGGCACCTTCTTTCAAGGTTAAGTCCACGCAGCTGGTACCACAGCATAATTGCGGTCATCGGATGCGGTCGGATTGAAAAATTATTGTAATGCACAACATCTCCTGCACCGCCAACGATCTGTCGTACCGGATGGCAAACCTCCCGAATCATCTTTTCATACAATTCCCAGTCCCGACAGACAACCATCCCACCTTCTCCTGCGGTTAAATTCTTAGTCGGACCAAAGCTAAAGACAGCTATATCACCCATCGTTCCCACCGGTTTTCCATCCAGGCTACTTCCTAACGCCTGACTGCAGTCTTCAATGATGGCTATATCTTCTCCGATCACAGCCCGAATTGCCGGTACATCAGCCGGAATTCCATGAACATGCGTGACAATAACTGCTTTAACATTTAATCCGTCACACTTGTTGATACTTTCCGGGGAGAGTGTCAACGTTTTTGACCCGACTCCCAAAATGATCGGTTTTGCCCCAATGGATTTTATCGCTGCATATGAAGCCGGCCAATCATAGGAAGGACAGCCGACCGTATCCCCCCCTTTCACGCCAACTGCTTTTAATGCGCTATAAATCCCATATGTCGCTGAGGGAACAAGGAGTGATGGTCGATTTTCATGAAGTTCTGAGAAATGTGTCTCAACCGCTTTAATCGCCCCATCGCCTGTAATTTGCGAGGTAGCTCCAAGCCCGACATCGCATTCAAGCCATGCGTTACAAGCCTCGATTACTTCATTAAGAAATATGGTATCTGGATGCTGATTTCTCATACGATCACTTCCTTTCGATTAATATCCCCGATTTACCAGGTCGGTAATACGTGCATCTAAGCGTTCATGGTCAATCTCGGTTTGGTCACTTGATAAAAATGACTTCATATATTCAGGCGCTTCCGCAGAACCATTCCCCAGCAAACGAGCTGCCATCCATGGGAGGTATTCTCGCTCATCCGTGAACTTTATAGCTCTAAGCGACATCAGTTCTTCTGCCGATCCAAAACTTCGCAGCATACCTGCAATTGCGTCCCGCATTGCCTCATAAGTCACAACACCGGAATCTTTATCAGCACATCGGGTGGCCTTTGCAAGCATTTTGACAATCTGCCGACCGGTAAAGATTTTTGGTGATTCAGCAAACGCTTGCTTGATACCTGCTTCATCGCCCTGTCGCTCCATTCGCTGTAATTGGATCATCGCAATTCTCGCTTTGTCAGCGGCTGTAATGGGCTCCAGGATTGGGATAGTCGTGAGCCGGTCACGAAAGGCTGGGTCGACGCCATTGGCATTGTTTGACATGGCAATTATTGAGATTCCAGAGTTGGTACTACCGATATCACCTAACCATTCCATAAGCATCCCACGCAAACTGGTATCGACTGAAGATGAGTCTTGAGCCATATTTGATCCGCTACGGCTACCCATTGAGAGTTGATCACACTCATCTAATATCAGTGTGACTGGGGCATTTCGCTCGATGATCTCGATGACCTGACGGAACTGTCGTTCGCTTTCACCTACCCACATGCTCTTGACCTGTGCAAGGCTAATCGGAATCGTGTCCATCGCCTTTGCCACTGCCGTGGCACACAACGTCTTTCCGGTACCCGGCGGGCCAAGTAATAATGCCCGGATATTTTGCTTATCGCTCTGTGTATTTTTAATAAATAACTTGACCTGTGCAAGCCCAGCGATGTCTTCATTGATGTCACGTTCCTCGTCGTGAATGGTTAATGTCCCACCGGATTGTTTCCGGATCACTTCCTTTTTACGGTTCAAAACGGTATTGCGAGTCAGGGGATTATTTTGACTTGTTGTCCGCCGCAATCTCGAAAGCGCATCTATATCAAGACCTCCGCTGATTCTACCCAGACGACTCGGGGTCATATCGCCAAGGTACAATGGCGATTTCTGACTTTTCAGCATGATCTCCACTGCTGCTTCACGTTCTCCCTGTTCGGGCAAAGCGATATTACATGCAATGATTCCAGGCATCTGAGCAAACGCTGAATTAACTGCCCCAACTCTGGATATCATTATGATTAAGTGTTTTTGTACTCGAAAAGAAGCCTCTAATACGCGATTTAAAATCTGTTGTAAAACCCGAGATTCATCAAGAGTTGGAGTTGTCGTATCCGATAATATCGCTTCTGCAAAATCGATTATAACGGTCGTCGGCTGTCCACTTTTTTTCAGTGATTCAAAGACCTTATCAATGACGATTGTTGCTGGAGTCCCTTCATCAATGCTAGGCTGGTACTTAAGTTTCGCTTTACTGGTAGGTACTGATAGATCCTCGATCTGTCGATCTAAACTATACTTAATTATAGGCATATTTCGCTCAGCCGAGAATTGTCTGATGCCATCAATCAGTGGGTTGAGATGACCGTTATATACAAAGCTATCACTGGTTTGACCGGTGATGAGTACACAGCTTCCTTCGGCAATTCCTCTTTTCAGGTATTCTTCGATCTTTTCCAAACGCATTTTCATAATCATAATCTCTCTTTCCGGCGCTTTTCCCGCCTATCAGATTCTTTAAATAATGTTTGGCAACCGTCTTTGTCAGAGCGCTCTTCTGCTCTAAGTAGTCCTTCAGCCAAATTACTTGCGTGTATCTTTCCGGCACTACTGATCAATTGTCCCCCACGGGGGTCAAGGTGCCGTTTCGCTGGTTCTAAGCTTGAAACGGACACTCCGTTTTTAGCAAGCTTTTGTTCAAAGATTTCCTGCAGTTTGAGACATGATGTATCTGCAAGTCCAGCCCAATCGGTTTTAATGGAAGTGCCCAGTACTGCTCCCTTGTTTTCCACAAGAACAAGGAGTTTAGAATGACCTTTACTTGCTTCAAGGGCAGTTCTACCACCACGACTGACTAACTTTGTGCTAAACTGCATTTCTTTGAGCGTTTTTTCTGTTGCTGCTGAAATTGAATGAAACTCCAGTTTTGCAAGGCTTCCCGCCATCGCTTTTAGCGAGGCGGAAAGGTGGGGGGCTTCATGATGCTTTCCGGCGTATTTGATAATATTACTGCCCAACTGCTGTGTTATCTGGGTATAGGCATAGTCTACTGCAGAAAGTTGACCTAAGCGATCCGCATATTTTGCGATTTCGCACGCCGTTAATCCCTGGCAAACGCCTGCAAGTTGTTTTTCTCCATCACTTAGATACTGATTGATTATGCCATTGATCTGTGTGTTTAACGTTGTTTTTTCAGAAGTGTAAGTACTCATTATAAAATCTCCTTAATCATCATATTCAAAATTGTAGATCAAACCATTGTTTTTAACCGTTGCTTCCGATTCTTGTGTTTCCATAGCTATTGCTTCAATTGATTGATCGTCATCATTCGCTTCAATGTTATGCGCATTGCCAAAAGCAACATCATGCTCAGATGATATGGGTCGTTGTCGTAACTCTTGAACTTCCCCTTCAATTGGAGTGCTATTCAATCCCATCATTCCTAAAACATTTTGATTATAGATGCCCCATTTGTTCAATTTTTTTATTATCTTGTTTCGCATCGTTTCAATCATTGATTGGCGATTATCTTCTTCCTTATGCATTGCTTTTTCAATTTTCTTTTGCTCTTTCTTAAGCTTATTTAATTTGTCATATTTCTTTTTATCGTACGCGTACCATCCACTAAGAGTTTCAATTACCAAAATAAGCGGCGGGAACCAAACGAATAGATTACTAACTATTTGTTTGTTTTCCTTCAACTTATCCTGTTGCGACTGGTATAGTGCGATCATTTCCTCATCCGGATTATCTGAACTTTTTTCCTGTTCTAATTGAGTCGCCACTTTTGAAATACTATTATCAAAAACATACCCCGCCCGTGTTCCGGCAGCGCCAATCTCGAATGACAACAGCAATAGTACAATTAAACACCCGATACCAACTTTTACATAGAAACCAATTGCTTTTTCATTACCCATTTTTAAATTATCATGTTCGTATCGAAGCCACCAAATAATCGCCGACGGGACAATGGCTATGAAAACAGCAATAAATATTGCCAACGAGTTGAATAAATTAAAGAAAACAACACCATTGATGATGGCATTTATGAGAAATGTGACAATCCAAACCCAGAACATTTTTTTGATATAGCTCTCGTCTTTTGTGAGTCCAATGGCGTTTTCCGCTGCTGTAAGCTTTCCCGAAAGCGTGCTCAATTCGACAGTTAATCGCTCTTCATTTCTAATACACTGGTTATAACTTGGCCTAGTTAAGATATCTGCGATTTTGCCAGCTATAAATTCTCGAAGATTCTTTTTACGACGGTCCTTTCTCTCCTTATTTGCAGCCAAAAATCGATTTCCGGTAGTTTTAATCGTTTCAAACATCGACCTGTCCTCCTCTACTCAAATATACGATTAATTGATTCTGTGACTGTTTGTGCATTAAATACTTCTACATTATCAAACCCCCATGACACTAACTGAGAGGTGAACTTCTCGGTTCTTTCTTTGGCGCTTACAAGATCTCCATCTGGTGCTGGCGTGACTAGTATGGCTTTACCTTTTTTTCCTGTAGGTGTAACAAGCTGTGCAGTTTGTCCATTCTCCAAAAGATCGCTGAAAATAATTAGTGATAAATTCGGGCTCGTTGTTGCATTTAAGGCAGTGATTACTGCGCTTTCAACTCCACTGATATCACCATCATTTTTAGGAATGAGATCTATTTGTAAAATTTGTTGTGACACAACGCTTGTTTGATTTAAACTTTCATCATATTTTTGACTCCATAATTCTCCCGATTTCTTCCATTCCGAATACCTTTCAATATAATCATCAGTTGCTCCTTCTTCAGGTACATCTGGCCGTCTTGCTAAGCCCGGAACTGCTGGTATCTCGAATAATAAGTTGCTTTTTAAAGCTTCTGTGTATACCGTCGAATTCGGACTACCGATCAGCTGTACGTAAATCCGATACTTATCAATAGCCGCAACACCATCTTCTTTATTTGGTTTTGGTGGAACCAAATCAGTCGCCACTTTTTGTGAAAGTGCTTGCCGTACACTAGTTGCAAAAGCGACATCTGTTGAACCGGAAATATCTAGAACCACAACAATCGTTTTTTCTCCAGGCGGAGTGATCTGTTCTTCCGCGTTCGCATCTTTTGTCGTGCCGAACAAGTTATCAACATAGGGAATTGAGCAGCCAGTGAATGACATTATCACTGTTATTAACAGGATAATACAAAGTAATTTTTTCATGATTAACCTCCTTAAAAATCATAATATTTAGATCGAGCCGATTATTCAAAATTTTTTACATACTAAATTTTCAACGATTGCTTTTATTTCATGTTCAACTATATTCAATTCCGTTTCACTACTTTTCATTAAATTGGTATAGGATTCATTCTCGTTTTTGAATTCCTTAATAAATTTTTCGTATTCTTTAATTCGGTTTAAGTTTCTATCTATTTTTTCCTTAAACATTACTCTTTCAATTTTGCTTTTTTCTTTGAGTTCTTCTAACAGTAACTTTTTGCCCTTTATTTTAGTGATCATTTTCTCTACAAATAGTTTATTGAAAACATCGTCTCCATCTATTAAAGAAACTTTATAGATGGTTATAACTTTTTTGTTGCTTCTATCTGTCATTATTATCCACGAATCATGAACAAATATATTGATATAGTTGTCATTATTCACTTTTCCGCAGTAAATAAATTCGCCAAAATCAATCATTTTATTTATTCTTTCTTCTATCAACTCATTATTTTGGACTACATAGAGGCAAATCTCATTTTTTTCTGTTCTTCCCATTATTCGTTCTGAGTACCGCTCCTTCGCATGTTGGCTAATTTCCAAACATTTTTGTTCCATCATGACAATTTCTCCTTTATTTCCAGTATTTGATTTGTTGAATGCCGACTCTTTCAAAAAAATTATTAACAATGTTTAAGCAATTGCTGAAAACATGTCGTCCTCAGTTCCCTTCAAACTATACTTCGTAATTCCAAGCTCCAAGGTTAAAATTTTCTTATTTTTTTATTTTTCTCACCTTTTTATCCTTTCACTATAAACATCCATATTTACTACCAGCCAAGTTAAAGTGGGTATTGTTTTTCTGAACCATCTAAACTCTGATGCCTCCTACACTATATACATCGCTGAATTTTGATAAGGGGTTAAATTTGAAGAAAAAAGGTTTTTGATTGAACTGTAAACTTGTCCTTCTTATTTCCTTTCAAACTATACTTCGCAATTCCAAGCTCCAAGGTTAAATTTTTTTTATTTTTCTCAGCTTTTTATCCTTTCACTACATACATCCATATTTACTACCAGCCAAGTTAAAGTGGTTGTTGTTTTTCTGAACCATCTAAACTCTGATGCCTCCTACACTATATACATCGCTGAATTTTGATACGGGGTTAAATTTAAAGAAAAAAGGTTTTTGATTGATCGATGACAAGGCTAACGTCACATATCCGACAGTTGATAATCTGACCGAAGACAATAATCATAAGCTGTCTCATCACCACGATTTAAACTGAATGAATCTGAAAAAAATTATCTTTTGGAAAACCAGGATCTATTTTTTCTTTCGTCATGAAAATAACTTGGTTTTATTTTTGAAAACTGGGTTTTGGTCAGTTTGTCACGATCAATTATATTAATTTTTTTATTTTTTACCTCATGGGCAAAATCGACGATTTATATATTAATAGGACAGTTTATTTAATCGGTTTTTTGGGTTAATTAGTCATGGTGTACAAAGGAGGGATTCTAAAATATTGATTGAAAAAGTGATCTAAGTATTTATCTATTATTTAATGTTGTTTTTCAGACGGTGTTGTGAGAACTATAAAAATTAAAATCAGAGGAGATAATGGTATGTTTGAATTTGATCGAGTTTCGAATATGGATATGCTTCATCGCGCTTGGCAAAAGGTTGCTGGAAAAGACAGCAAAAGTTATGGCATCGATGGTGTCGACCTGTCTGTTTATCGAGGGGATCTAATGAAGCATTTACGTATGCTTCAGGCGTATGTTGTTACTGGGAATTATTTACCTCAAAAGGAGAAAGTGTTCAAACAAAAAAATCGAGATATTTGCATCTCTTGCGTGGACGAAAAAATCATGCAGACAGCGCTCTCCGAGATTATCACTTCGGTATATAAACCACCCAATAGTGTTCATGGTTTTATACCGAAACGCTCGATATTTACAGCAAAACAGACGCTTGACCATGCGATGAAGAGTGGGATGACCGATTTTTTAAAAGTTGATATTCAAAAGTTTTATGAAAGCACTGATATAAAGCGACTATTCGATATGGTGAGTCTGTTAATCGGTGACGAACAATTTCTCCAACTGCTTAGGCTCATGCTGAATGTTCATAAAAAAGGTTTATCGACTGGAAGCTGTTTATCTCCAGTTCTCTCTAATTTATATCTCTGCAATTTTGACAATGAAGTTGCAAATAACACTGACTTTTATACTCGTTATGTTGACGATATGTTAATTTCGCCAATAGTGAGTCTAAACCTGGTTAAAGAAAAACTTGGTGAAATTGGATTTGAAATAAACGAACAAAAAACAGCTGCTGTAAATGTAGCAAGCGGGTTTCGCTACCTCGGCTTTGATATAAAAAGCAACCTTAATACGGCAATTGAAAATCGTGATTTTGCCCTTGCTGAAAAAATATTTGAAGTACAAGAATGTGAGTTATCGGCTGAAACGGAAACTGTTGAAACAATCGTTGAAACACAAAAAGTTGAGCCGGATTTCCCGGCCCATCTAATTCATGTTCAGAAGAAATGTTATATTATCCGTTTAATCATTCAACAGGCAAAAACAGAACACTATCTCAGTTATCCTGATAAAATGACACTATTACAGGTTTTTCACTGTCTAGGAGATGCTGGAATGAAATACATCCATTACATTTTGAGTTTTTGCGAAAATTATGATTATGCGACCACACAAAATCATATCAGGCGATACAAAGCAGATAATCCCCTTGGCTGCAAAAAGCTTTGTGAGCGTTTTGGTGATAATAGCAAATGCAGCTGCAAATTCAGTGCTGAAAAGATGTATCCAACACCAATTATTCATGCTCAACGGATTCAACCAGATTGCTTTGTTCTAAATTCGCCAAAGGAGAATATCGGTCACTTTAAGTCCCATTCGCCAAAACGAAAAGCTGCGGATGCATTGTCGTCACTGATGGAGCTGAACAAGAAGAAATACGAAATCGAGGAACAACAGGCTGTTTTTAAAGGTCAGCTCGAATCGCTTTTCGAACGAAGTAACAGTTATGAACTACAAACACCCCAAGGGCTTCTAGTAAAAACTGATGATGGTATATTTATAAAGGTAGGGTAAATAATGGAAACAATTTACATTACAACAGAGAACGGATTGTTGCGTTGTGAAAGCGAGCACCTTAGGCTGACTAAACGTGGCAAATTGATACAGAGCATTCCGCTTGTCGGTGTAAAAACACTGGTACTCCTAAACAGTACAAATCTCACCTTTCCAGCGATTGACTTATTGCTAAGTCGTGGGATTGACATCATCTATACATCAAAAAGTGGCAAAGTCAAAGGAAGGATTATTTCTGCAAAAGGAGGTGGTGCAATTATCCGGTTAGCTCAGCATTCGACATTTCTCGATTATGACAGACGACTTTTGATTGCTAAGAAAATTGTTGAAGGGAAAATTAATAATCAGATGGCACTGATTAAAAAATATAGATATAATGACAGCAGTCACACCTTCGATGAGCATTTATCGGATATTCAGCGATATCTAAAAACTCTAGAAAAGGCAGAAAGTATTGATGCAGTAATGGGAATAGAGGGAATTGCTGCTAAGTATTATTGGGCGAAGTTTGGAACATTACTCAAAAAACCGGTATTTGTCCGACGGGATTATCGGCCGGCACCGGATTATGTCAATGGTCTACTAAACCTTACTTATGCTTTTTTGGCGAATGAGTTAACTACCTGCCTTTTAGCTGAGCATTTTGATTTGGAAATCGGTTTTTTACATAGCATCCATTATGGTAGAAACTCTTTGGCGTTGGATATGATGGAGGAGTTTCGAGCACCTTTTGCCGAAGCATGGGTTTTGGTTCTACTAAATAAAAATATCTTTCAGGAAAAGAACTTTGAAATGTATAAAGAAGATTTTCGGTTAAATAGCGAAGGTTTCAATAAGTTTTGTATGCACTATCATAACCATGTGGCTGATTGGCAGGAAATATTCCGTTTTCAGGTGAAAAAATTAAAAGAAGCATTGATTGAGGGGAGCAGTTATGAACCGTATCACTAATAATGTCACACTTGTTTGTTATGATATTTCCAATGATAAACTTCGCAGAAAAATTGATAACTGCCTCAAAGATTATGGAATTAGGCTACAATATTCTGTTTTCTTGTGTCGAATCGAACAAACTGGTGTTGAGCGCTTGCGGAGAAAACTAGCGAATATTCACAGTCAATTTGAAAAAGAGTATAATCCCCGGGATAGCCTTATTTTCGTAGAACACATTCCAGAATGTCAAATCGAATTTTTCTTTGATAAGGGTATAAAGCTTTCAAACCAGGAATATAAAATTTTCTAAAAGATTTATTGTCTTTGATATATGAGTCTGATACAATAAAAATACAAATAATGAATTTTGGATCTATTTTACCCCCCAAAAAGGGCAGGGTTCCCGAATTTATTAATTTAATTCTTAAAATGCTATAAACCCCATGATGATGCGATTTTTAAAGAATACTAGGAATTTTTTAAGAGTGGATGTTACAAAAACGTTACAAAATTTCGCATGATTTTTAAAATTTCAGAGACTTCCCAAAAACACACCCCGCAAAGCCAGTGTTTATGCGGGCTAAAACAGCTAAGGGTTGCGCAAGCCTTATTCCCCGCAAGGGGATTGAAACTTGATTTCGTCAAGCAAAATTTGTTTTTGTTCATGTTGCGCAAGCCTTATTCCCCGCAAGGGGATTGAAACTCTTCTGGACTTAACTTATTCCAAGAACTTACATGGGTTGCGCAAGCCTTATTCCCCGAAAGGGATCCACCATTATTGATGGTGTTTTTTTTGCCGTTTTTCAGTAAAACACTTTAATAGCAATTCCGAAATCTTTAAAAGCATCATATAAAGTCAAAAGATTTTAAAGAGTTGATTGTTGATATTTAAAGCTTATCGAGGTGAGTTTTAATATCGCAAAACTTACGATCCGTCTCATTAGATCACGGTCTATTGAAACTGCTTAAAATATCTGAATTGCGTTTCATATAAGTCATTATTTTACAATGAGACGTTTCAAATATAATTTAAACTCTAATGGAACGCTAATGGTTAAATGCTATACTTATCATAAACTTCAGAATAGGGGGTATCCCATAATGAAAATAGGTTATGTAAGGGTTAGCACAGAAGATCAAAACGAAGCCAGGCAAGAAGTTCTTATGGATCAGTTAGGCGTAGATCGAGTATTTATTGATAAGATATCTGGAAAGAATAGAAACCGACCATCTCTACAGGAAATGCTTAGTTTTATCCGTGAAGGTGATGTGGTGGTTGTAGAAAGTTATTCAAGACTGGCAAGATCAACGGTGGATTTATTAAATATTGTTGAAGAACTAAGTAAAAAGGGTATCGGATTCATCAGTCACAAAGAAAAAATTGATACAACAACTCCTCAGGGGATGTTAATGTTAACGATATTTGCAGGTATTTACCAATTTGAAAGGGAATGTATGCTGCAAAGACAAAAAGAAGGTATTGCTATTGCAAAAGCAGAAGGGAAGTACAAAGGACGTAAGCCAATTGATATTGATCAGACAACCTTTGAAGCTGTTTATAAAGAATGGAAAAATGGTAATATAAAAGCAGTTGAGGCTATGGAAAAATTAAAAATCACAAAGCCTACTTTTTACCGAAGAGTTAACGCTTACCAAAAGAAAATCTGGAACTAGTTTGATTGGAGGGAAGTGCCCTGTCGGCTAGAGTGAGTAGCTCGGATATGAATTTTGTTCCGATCCGAGACTGTGTAGTTGCATAATTGTACTGCATTTAAAATGAAAGTTACCTTCGTATGCGAAGGTTAATCCTCATATCAAAACATTTTAAGCAAAATAAGATTTTGCTTAAAATGTTTTGAAGGAGTTGTGAAATGGTTGCCTGGACATCTCGAGCCCATAGAGATTTTTGGTGGTTATGCCCTTGGCATATATGGAAATGATTTTTGTTTCAATACCCTGAGTCAGGGTATTTTTGTGTTTGGGCACCATTTCGGTCTCTTGAAACGTCAATTTCCATATCGCCCAGGAGACTGGTATGAACCGTTTTCTTCATTACTTTTGTTTCTTCTTGCCATAATAAAAACCTCCTGGCTAATGTATTTATGCTACATCAACTATGCGGTTTACACAATTCTTGAAATCGGTAAAGTCATCAACGCAGACAATAAAGATCTTCCCCTATCCCGATTGCACCTGATTCTTTATAAGAAGAAGACATACTTGTTGATAGAACCTGCTACTGAAAAAGTTACAGGTTATTTTATTGTTTGTTTTTTCGAAGAAAAAATATTGGTAATAACTCATAATTAGTTTAAGTATTAGAGTATTAATGAGAGTTGCAGAATACTTTTCGAGGATAAAAAAGCGGGAAAGTAGTTTAGTTTTCTTGTTTTGGTTACTAAAAACCTCAATGGCGACATAAATTAATCTTTCTAAAAAATGTATAAAACTAAAATGGCTCTACCAAGCCATTAAATTTGTCTATCAACGAGCAGAAGGGGGTTTTATAAGAAAAAGTAGAGAAAACAAAGTTTACAAAGTTATTGATTAAATATTTTCAATTACAACTACCATTAGTTATAATTCATTATATTACTACATCAATATTTATTTTAAATAACTTTATCGTAAATAGGCCACTGCAATTCACCTTATATATTCGCCATATTTTTTATTGACCGAAAAATATAGGGAAATATCGATACTAATTTATTTCATATATAAGGATATAATAACACCTTATAGTTGTAATTTTTTTAAGATGGTTTATTGTAAGTGTCCTAATGTGTCTTAATGTGTCTTAATGGATTTAGAAAAGAAAGTCAACTACTCGGTAGTGCGAACGGGACTGGGGACCAATGGCTTTGAGCCGGCGTCTGGCTGAAGGGGTCTGGTATTGCTGCAGGGATTTTCGGACTGCCTTGTAATGGGCACGTTTATGCTTAATGAATCGTTCCGAAACAAACGTTGTCTGATGATCGGAACCAAAACTGTCGGTCAGAAAATTCATGCCGAGATCGATACCAACCACGTTGCTGATCACTGAGGGGTCACTGTCCGGGATCGTTTGGGTAAAGTAACGGGGATATGCAGAAACCATTTCTGATGTTTGTGAACCAGCTTGGCTGTTCCAAAGTTCCAAGGCCCGTCAAAATACTGTTCTATAAACAATATTGATTATGTTGAAAATATCTTTGAGAAATTGAGTTTGAAATTATTTTACGATGTAATTATTGAATATTTAATCAAATATTCAATGTAAAATATGATTTAAAATAACTTTATTCGTTGTATATTTTGTAATTTTGGTGTATAATGGAGTTGTGAGGTGATGAAATTGTATCGTAATGCCAGTGAGCAACTTTATAAATGGAAACAGAAAAAAAATAAAAAGCCCCTGATTATAAGAGGCGCACGTCAGGTCGGCAAGACCTGGCTGATGAAAACATTTGGACAGACTGCCTATCAAAAGACGGTTTATATTAATTTTGACAATAATCGGGCCATGCTAGATTTGTTTAATGCCGATATGAAGATTGAACGGATCGTCACCGGGTTGGAGCTTTATGCCGGCCATAAGATTAATCCGGCGGATACGTTGCTGATTTTTGATGAAATCCAGGAAGTCCCAAAGGCATTAACAGCACTCAAATACTTTCACGAAAATGCACCGGATTATCAGATCATCTGTGCCGGTTCTTTACTCGGTGTCGCTTTGCATCAGGGCACATCGTTCCCGGTCGGAAAAGTTGAATTTCTTGACCTATACCCCTTATCCTTTACTGAGTTTATGCGGGCGTTAGATAAAGAACCCTTTGTGGAACTGATTGATGCGGGTGACTTTGAGATGGCAACCACATTTAAACAAGAATACGTTGACTTATTGAAATATTATTATTATGTTGGCGGGATGCCCGAAGTCGTGGAGAACTTTGCTGTAAAACGTGATTTTAATGAGGCCAGAGATATTCAGCAGAGCATCTTGGCCGCCTATGAACAGGATTTTTCGAAGCATGCGCCGCATGAGATCGTTCCTCGGATCCGGATGCTCTGGAATAGCATTCCCTCGCAACTGACAAAAGAGAACCGGAAATTTATTTATGGTCTGGTTAAAGAAGGATCGCGGGCTAAAGACTATGAAATGGCAATGTTGTGGCTGACCGACTGCGGCCTTGTTCATAGGGTTTCCCGAGTCACTACTCCTAGTCTGCCGTTAAAAGCCTATGAAGATTTAAAAGCATTCAAGCTGTTTCTGTTAGACGTGGGGTTATTGTCGTGTATGGTCAGGTTGGATCAAACGGTACTGCTACATGGCAATGATCTCTTTAAAGAATTCAAGGGTGCACTGACCGAGCAATATGTTTTACAACAGTTAAAAACCATCGATGAGTTAGAAACCTATTACTGGTCGAATGATCGTGGCAGTGCCGAGATTGACTTTTTAATTGATTCTGGTAAAGAAATTCTGCCGATTGAGGTCAAGGCTGAAACAAATCTGAAAGCCAAGAGCCTCAAAACCTACCATGAAAAATTCCAACCGCGACTATCTATCCGGACCGCCATGACTGACTATAAAATGGAAGATTGGCTTCTCAATTTACCATTATGGTCCGTCGGGACATTGAAAAAACAAGGTATTCTTTTAAATAATAGAAGTTTCAACCGTCATCAAGGATCAGTGGAGCAGCTTTAAATCAGGCCAGCATTTAGATTAAAATTGCAAGAGAAGTGAGTGTAACCTATGAACTTACAAGCCATAGAATGACGATAAAACAAGTATTTATTTGAAATAATAGAATACAGTAGGCCTTTATATGCAATGATAATTAGGAATCAGGCAAAGACATTGCGGGCTGAAGTTGACTCAAGGGAGTATTAGATTAAAATGAGTTATCGAAAAACAATCAAGTGTAAAGACCGAAAAAAAGGAAATAGTATTCTTGATTTTCCAGATAATTATGTTATTTTAAATATTAAAACGACCTGTCACAGTACTCATTGGAACGAAATTATTGACATATCTTGTAACCGTTACATAAACAATCGATTGGATCAAACGATGCGCGCATTTGCGAGCTCAGATAATTCGACTAATAAATTGACGCAAATTAATGGGCAAATGGTTATGGAATGCCCGCGAATTAAAGATATCCTTCCGAAAATTAATACGTTTATTGGGGATCATATTATCCTTGGACAGTGCGTATATATGGATATTAATTTTCTGCATGACGCATATGAGCATGAATTTGGCGCTAATGTTTATTCAATTAAAAATAATTATATTGACATAATACGGCTTGCGCATTTTATTTTACCTGATTTAGAAAATTATCAACTCTCAACAATCGCTTCAAGGCTTAATATTCAGGCAAGAGACATTCACAAATCAACATTTCATTGTGACTATATCCAGATGATTTATCAAAATTTTAAGGAGATTATCGAGAATAATCCTAAAAAAAAGGACTTGTTTAAAAATAAACATCAAAAAAAACGAATGGCTACTGACATCGTTGGAAGCAGTAATAGACTTGATAAGTTACATCCATTTTATGGTAAAACATGCGTATTCACAGGAAAGCTTAGCAAAATGATTAGAAGAGAAGCGATGCAAAAGGTAGCTGATGTTGGAGGTCATTGCGGCGATACAGTGACGAAAGAAACGAATTTTTTAATTTTAGGAGACTCTTATATCATAAATAATATCAATGAAGAAAGAAGTCTAAAATACAAAAGAGCCGAGCAATTACAATTAAAAGGTCAACTGATTGAAATAATCTCTGAAAATAATTTTTATGAAATTATGGAATTTTAGAAATAAAAATTGGAGACACTCATGGGGAAAAATTATTTTACGGAAGATCAACAGGAAGAATTACTTGAAAATCAATACATTAAAACCGTCAGTGAAAAAACAATCACCTATACAAAAGAATTTAGAGAAATCTTTTCAGAAGAGTATTTTTCAGGTAAAAAGCCTTCACAAATCTTGATTGAGATGAGAATCGATCCGCATATATTGGGTTACCGACGTATTAATAGCATCGTTAATCGAGTTAAAAAATACGAACAAAGACCGGAAAAATTTGAAGATATGAGAAAAAAAAGAGTGGCAGACCTTTAAAAAAAAGAAATTCATCTATTGAAAAATAACCCGGATGTTGTCTGGCGGCCGAGAATCCAGGTTGTATAAAACATCAATATGTTTAAAATATTATATAAAATGCTATACAATTAATAGACTAGAATAAACGATTAATAATCAAATATTGAAACGAAACTTAAATAAATTATATAAAATTTAGTATATATAAGAGAGCTCAAATGCAAAAAAAAGTTGAAATATACGACGCAAATAGAACAAAAACAACTTAAAATCTTATATAAAATATGATGTTCAATAGGATTAGTCGTCAATAAACTGTGAACATTATACATTATAGTTTCGTTTGATTTGAAGAACGGAACGAATGCTGAGTGAGTAAATCCAGTTACGAAAAACTGGAAATTAGAGTTAAAAAAAGATGGAAAAGAATGGATTATACAGGGTGTTAATTTTGACAAAGAAGACGAAAATGAGCAGTCATAAATTATGTGAAAAAACATGTAAAAATGGATTCAATAATGTTGAAAAATCTAGAAAGAGATATGGAAAAACAAAATAAATGATATGGAAAAGGGCGATTTTCCCAAAAGGCGTTTTCCATATTTTGCAAATGTAAAAAAAACGCATAACAGCGGTGTTTGGTCTGCGTTAAGAAGGGGTTTTTACGAAAAAGTAGGACGTGGCTGGTTGGAATTTGACGAAAAAATTAACATTAAAATAACGTGGATAAACGAAAGCTAATAACAAAATGAATGAAATATGGACAAAATGAGATAAGGAGAGAAGAATGAAAAGGGTAAGTAAGACAGGGAGAAGTAAGATAAATAAGATTGGTTAAATGAGACAAATAAGAAATAGAGTAGAAGGAAAGAAGTACAGCGCATCCTTGTAGGAGCGCTCTTTGTAGGCAGTCTGATGCTGGCCACACCAGTCGATGCAGCCGGGATTACAGCTGGAGTCATGAACACGACAAAAGGCAGTACTAATAACCACTTTGTCCTGAATGTCGCCGGAGTCAAAGCAACCAGTGGCATACAGAAAATCGACTGTGATGTATGGAGTGCCAATAACAGCCAGGATGATTTAAAAAACTATGTGCTGGACCCATCTGGGAGTGACGCCTATAAGAAAGAAGTGAGCATTGCCGATCATCACAATATTATTGTCTCGGTCGATCCAGACAACCCCACGATATATTCCGTCATAATATCGCCTTTAAAAACGCTATACACGCTCTTTGAAGACGTTATTCCAACACCCCTGACCTATGATGTCTATTTCGAAACCAACGGCGGTAACGCCATTGACACCCAACAGATCGACTACAACAACCTGGTTGAGCAACCCAGCAACCTCACAAAAGAAGTGTATACCTTCCAGGGCTGGTATAAAGATCCCGACTTTACCTACAGTTGGAATTTCGCCACTGAAAAAGTCACAAGCGTCTCAACCATCTATGCAAAATTGACAATTAACACCTATCAGGTTAATTTTGATCCCCAGGGTGGGACAAGCACCTACAGTCCAGAAACCATTCAGTATGGATCGAACGTGGCCAAACCCGCCGATCCCGTTCGCGAAGGCTATACCTTCATGGGATGGTTCTCCGATGTCACCTGTGAAATTCCCTGGAATTTCGAGCTAAACACCATTAAAGCCAATACCACCATCTACGGAAAATGGGATGCACTGACCTATACTGTCACCTATAACGCCCAAGGTGGTACCGACATCTCATCCCAGGAGGCCGACTATGATACCCTGATCATTGCGCCCACACCACCCCAGAAAACCGGGTACGCCTTTGCCGGCTGGTACAAAGATGCCGGCTGCACCAGCGTATGGACCTGGGCCAGTGACCGGGTAAAAGGCGACATGACACTCTACGCCAAGTGGGGGATCAACATCTATACCGTCACCTTCGATACCCAGGGAGGCAATGCCATTGCTGCACAAACCCTGTCCCACGATAGTCTGGTTACCAAACCAGCGGATCCAGTCCGGTCCAGTTATACCTTCGGCGGCTGGTTCCGTGATGATGCCCTGACCACCGCCTGGGACTTTGCAGTCAACCGGGTAGGCATGGATCTGACCATTTACGCCAAATGGACCGCCAATGAAGCACGGATTGAGTTTGTCACCAACGGCGGTAATGCCATTGCACCCATGGTCGCAACCACTGACGCCTTAATTGTCAATACCGCCTTGCCACCGATTACCAAAGACGGCTATCTCTTTAACGGCTGGTATGTCGCTGCAGACTTCAGCGGGGATGTGGTGACTTCCTTACCGGGGAAATTCCCGATTGGCACCACCACCTATTACGCCAGCTGGACAATTAACAAGTACGCCATCGTCTTTATGGAAAATGGCGGGACCGATGTAACAAATCTGAATCAGGACTTTGATACCCTGATTGCCGAACCCACCACGACCCGCACTGGGTATACCTTTGCCGGCTGGTTCCGGGATACCGAATTGACCAACCCCTGGAACTTTGCAACCGATAAAATTGTTGGGGCAACAACCCTTTATGCCAAGTGGCAGATCAATAGTTACACCGTCACCTTTGAAGAAAACAGCGGCAGTGCCGTAACCGATCTGACCCAGGACTTTAATACGACCATTGTTCAGCCATCCACCAGCCGCTACGGCTATACCCTGGAGGGGTGGTATAAGGATGCTGGATTAACCCAGAAATGGGATTTTGCCACCCACACCATTCAGGGCAACATGACCCTCTATGCCAAGTGGACGGAAGACGTTTTCCAGGTTGGAACAATCTTTCCGGATGCCAACCTGGCCGAAGCGGTTCGGGTAGAAATGAACAAGCGCCCGGCCCGATTATCGAATCCGATTACCACCATCACGTCTAAAACCGTGATTCAGCACGTCTAAAACCGTGATTCAGGCGGATCTGGATTATGTAACCAACCTGGCCGCTGCCGGGAAAGGGATTACCACCATTGAGGGGATTGGCCAATTAAAGAATCTGACCACCCTTGATCTGAGTAATAACAACATCAGCAGCCTGCCGGATGAACTAGGATCACTGACAAAATTAACTGGTTTGAACCTAAGTAGCAATAATATCAACACGGTACCGGATGCCTTCTATCTCTTAACCGAGCTGACGAATCTGAATATGGCCGGTAACAGTCTTACCGGTTTATCGGATAAAATCGGGTACCTGGTCAAATTAAAGACCCTTAATCTCAATGGGAATGCCTTAACGGGCCTGGGAACTTTACAGGATCTGAATTTATCGAATAATGCGGGAATCATCAATTTACCCTTGGCCATGGGCAACTTAACCGGGATGACGCACTTGAATGTCACTGGTACCGGAGTGACCCAGCTGCCGTTATCGATGAAGGGAAAAGTAGGCATTACGGTTGATCCGAGTGGTCTGCCTTACGGCTATACGGTCACTTACGATTCCAAAGGGGGAACGGCAGTGGCATCGGCTTCTGCGGATTTAGATACGACCCTTACCAAACCATCGGATCCGACCCGGACGGGCTACAATTTCTATCAGCGGACCCGGGATAATGAGGGTACGACGGCCTGGGACTTCCTGGGCGACCGGGTACAGGACATCATGACACTTTATGGCCAATGGCTGGCGTTGCCGGCTAAGATTACTTTTGTCTAAAATGGCGGGAGTGAGATTCCGGCTATGAACGGCTATACGGATGGGGAGATTGCCCCAACGACCTTACCGAGTGTGGAGCGTACCGGGTATTCTTTGGTAGGTTTCTTTGACAATGCGGGATTTACCGGGACGGCTTTAACGGCGCTGCCGAACAAATATCCGATTGGCACAACGACCTATTACTTGAACTGGACAGCTAACCCTTCTGCAATTGTCTTTGAGGAAAATGGCGGCTCGCTGGTCACTGATTTAACGGGTTTGGCTGGGGGAGCAATTAGTCCGACGACCACCAGGGCTGACTGTTAATTTTTATAGCTATAATTTTATTTTATTATGGCATAATACTTTGAAAATGTGTTGTTGTTATAAATATTTATTAAAAATATTTATAACAACTTTTTTAAAGTATTAAGAGTATTAAAAGTATTAAAGTATTAGAAAATTTGAAAGCCCCACTAAATAAGGGTTTCAAACTATAATTAACGAGCAGAATAGGGTGATTAACGAGTAGAATGGGGTGATTAACGAGTAGAATGGGGTGATTAACGAGTAGAATGGGGTGATTAACGAGTAGAATGGGGTTGTGAACGGACTGAATTTGCAACCAGAAACGAGAAGAATGGGGTTGTGAACGGACTGAATTTGCAACCAGAAACGAGAAGAATGGGGTT
>PGZR01000030.1:25460-35303 GCA_002841405.1 Firmicutes bacterium HGW-Firmicutes-4
GAGAAGAATGGGGTTGTGAACGGACTGAATTTGCAACCAGAAACGAGAAGAATGGGGTTGCAGACGGACTGAATTGCAACCAGTAACGAGAAGAATAAATTAACTCAATCTATTTAAATTTTATAAAAGATATATATAAATAAAGGAAAACGAGTATGTTGAATACTTGTTTTCCTTTATTTATCATACGTATGAACGAGTAAAATGGTAAAATTTTGAATTGACATATTATAGTAGTCTGAATTATTTCGGCTGAAAAAACTAGCCAGTCTGGAGGTAAGTTTTACATGACTTGGCTTAGTTAAAAAGAAATCTTAACCATTATAATTTATTAAAAATTAAAATATTTTGCTCTGTAAAGGACAGAGCCGCTGGTAAATCTCACCCTAAATATTCAGTTGTTAGGGGAATTTATTATAATGAATTTAAAATCTTTGTTCAGTAGAATCTATTTTCTCTTCATTATTCATTATAGATTTGAAATTTTCTGCATTAAGAAAATAAGAAAATGAGTTATGATTGTTTAAAAAATAAAGAGATTCATTAGCAATATGAATTCCTTTTTTTATTTCATCAGGAGAAATCCCCTCATCTAAAAGGTTTTTGAGAAGTCTTTGAGATTTTTTTGTTTTATATTTTACATGTTCTATTCCATGTGTGTCTGATATGATATTTTCATTTGCAAGTTTATTCCAATAATTAAAAATCTCGTCAAAAGTATCATAAAATATTTTTGATGATTCATCATTGTCAAAAGTTGTTAAAGGATCTGGCTTAATAAAATCAGGATTTTTAGATGTATTTTTGTCTGGGATAGAAAGAATATATCCAGTCAAAGAATATTTTGAATGGTTTAAGGCATAAATAAAATTTTTATCAAAAGCATCTTTATTATTAACATATTTTTCAACTAAAGATCTAATTTCTTCTATGTGATTAATATCTTTTTCTTTTTTTGTAGCGAAAAGAAGTTTTTTTATATAATCTTCGGTCACTATATCAGAAGATTTAAAAATTTCATAAATATTTGGGAAAGAGTAAGATGCTTTATTTGATATTTCAAAAAAATATAAATCTAAATCCCCCTTTTTTTGAGGATTTTTATCAATATCATATGTAACATTTATATCACTTATATTTGTTATTTCTTTTAGAGCAGGAGTTATAACATTCTTTTTAAAGTCGTAGGTTTGTTTATACTTATGAATTGTTGCTGTAATATCACGCAATTCCTTATCAGTTATAGATAAATGTACGGTTTCATTATTATTGAACATTGTTCTAAAAGATTTATTTTGACCGATTTTTGCTTTTATAGCTTCATAAATTCGCAGACTATGTTTAGATCTGAAAGAAAGTATTGATTCTAATTGGTAAATTGAAAAATACTCCCCTAATCCATAAACAAAATCTTTTAAGTCGTTATTTAATTTGAGTTCAACAACCCCCTTTTTATATTTAACGTAAGACATTAGTGTATAAACTTCCCATTCGTCATTTTTTTTAGCAAAAATATGACGAGTTGTTAAACTTATACAAACATCCTGCACTTGATTGTATAAGGAGTTTCCTTTAAGATTAAGTTTTTTTGCTAAGTCTTGGACTTTAATACGATAAGGAAGCATTTCATATTCAAGAGTCTTTTCATCTTTGAAGAAAGTAATTTGGGATAATAAAATGCGAAATAATTTTCCTTCAACTAATGTCATTGGCTGACAGCCAAGAATTGCATTATTTGACATTGCAAAACTTCGATTGTCTAATTTTAGAGGTTCAAATTTGGTGTCATCAGATAAAGATGAGAAAATAATAGATTTATCATTAGTATTGAGTTTATCACTGTTTTTTAAATCTTTTGTTAAAATTTCTTCTGACATTTTTTTTCCTTGTGAAACCATTAACGCCCTCCTATTTAATTCATATCATATAATATATTATATGATATGAACGAAAAAAATTCAACACATCTCGTATTTTGAGATAAATAAGTTTAAAAATGATGAAAAAGAAAATGAATGCTTAATAGTTTATATGTAAATTAATTAATAATGCATGTGCGTTTTTCTATGTCCGCTATTCACTATTAACGGACATGCTTTTTGTTTATTTACAAAAGGGAGATCTAATTACTTTTTGGTTTTGTACCTCGTGACATGAAGTCTTTAAGGGCGTCATGAGAGACGCGCTAATATTTTCCGAACTTTACGGCGTTTAAATCTCCATTTTTGATATATGAATATACAGTCATTATTTTTTAACACCTGACAAGATCTCTTTTGCTCTTTCAATGACAGCTGTATTTTTTTCTCGGTCTGATTCAATTAAATTGTTGACGTAAGCGGTCATACTGACACCTTGGATCCGGGACATCAATTGCAGATATTCGAGATTGACTTCTGAAAATGCCATGTTGATTCGCGGAAGCTTTTGCCCCTTTCGACCTTGTGTGCTTGGTGCGTTTTGTTTTAGTTGTACATCTTGTGCATTTAGTGTATCTTGTGCGACTTGTTCTTCTTGCGTCTCTTGTATTTCCTGTGTATCTGGATTTGTTATAAAAGCCATGGCTGGATTGTCACCCTTAAAGTTCTTCTTAGCCATTATTACATTCCCCTTTTAACCTTTCTAATAATTCATCTATAAAAGATAAGTAGTCTTGCGCAGCATTGCTTTTTAAGGCATAACTGAAAAGATCCTGTCGGTTTGCTTGAGCTTCTTTCACGGCGATTCCTTCTCGGATCATTGTTTTGTAAACAAACGTGTTAAGTTGATCTGCGGTATCTTCTATCATTTCTGTCATGTCTTGGCTTAAAATAGCCCGTTTATTGTGTCTAGTTAAAAGAATACCATTGATGATTAAATCAGGATTGCAGTATTGACGAACCACATTGACGGTTTCTATTAATTGACCGATCCCCTGCAGAGAATAAATGTCAGCTTGTGCAGGTATGATCAAGCTATCACTTGCCGTTAAAGCATTTACGGTTAAAATGCCCAGTGCCGGAGGTGTATCAAGAATAATGAAATCATAATTTTTCTTTACAGGTTCCAGGGCTTCCTTTAATTTGTATTCCTTACCGATAGTATTTAATTCTAAATCCAGCTTTGACAATCCGTTTCCGGATGATATAAAATCGCCTTGCTCAGTCTTTATAATCGTTTCAATAGCTGTTGATTTACCAGTAAGTAATTCATAACTTGTGTATATTGTGTTATTTGTACGTGTTGTGTATGTTGTGTTCCCCTGTGCATCCAGATCAATTAACAATGTTCGATGTTCTTTCATTAATAGACCTGCAGTAAGGGCTTGGGCAGTGGTGCTTTTTCCGATGCCGCCTTTTTGGTTAGCTACGCATATAATATGTGCCATTAGATCCCTCCTTTTTTAAAATATGAATAGCGGGATAAGCTTAAATACTCAACCCGCTTAAAATAGTTATTATCTTAATAATTCATCTATTTTGCGTTCTGGTGCATTTTTAATACGATTTATGTTGTGAGCGTAAATCATCGTCGTATTAATATTTGTGTGACGAGCCATTCCCTGGGTTTCTTGAATACTTGCCCCGGCTAATAATGATAAAGTTACCGCAGTATGCCTAAAACTATGAGCCGTCAATCTAGAACTGTCTATTCCTGAAGTTAGCATAGCTTCCTTTGCTATCCGGCTTATGCTACGAGTAGTTAATCGCTTACCGTGATTGCGATCGCTGTGGCTAATGAAAAGTGGACCTTTTGTTCTACCAGTGGCCTTGATGTATTCTCTTATTGGTCTGTGGGTCGATTCAGTCAATAAAACAAATTCATCTTTACTATCGTGCCCTTTGCCTTGAATATAAAGTAAAGATTCGCCACCTTCCTGTCGTATATCCTCAATATTTGCGCGTTGTGCTTCAATAGTTCTTAACCCTGTTCGGATCAGAAGATTAACTAGCGAAAAATTTCGTTTACCATAAATAGTTTTGGTATCAATTCCTGTGATAACGTTATGGATCTGTTCAATTGTTAACGAATCTTTTCTGAATCCCTTTTGTGATTTTGCACCCTTGATACCAGCTGCAACATTAGGGCTTATCTTTTCAGCCTCTAAATAAGCATAGAATCCCTTTACAGCGGTTATGTATGTGCTGACGGTATTGGCTGCGTAATTATCAAGTAAGTAAGTTTTGTAGGCAAGAATGTCAGTCCTACATATTTCCGTTTGGCTTACTCTGGAATTAATAAAATTCATGAACTGTTTTAATGATTTGCGATAAGTGTCTTTACTTCGTGGTTTGATGTCTAATGATGCTAGATACTTTTCAAATATATCAAAATATCCTGTTTTTATTGTTTGACAGGAAACAGGTTCATCAATTATAAGTATACTATTTTTCATTGCACTACCTCCACTTATACATAATGTACATCTTGTGTATCGTGTGTTATTTGTGTATTAATTGTAATGTGGTTAGTATACTCTTTATTTTACATAATGTAAATTACTATTTTCATATACTGATACATTAATTATCAATTTAAATTAAATGAGGAATCTTAGATGCTACAATATTCAAGATAAATTAAAAGTCTATGGATTACGATACTAAATAAGTTAACTAGTATAAGACTCCACCAAAATGATGATTATAATGTACAACTTGTTAGCCGTATATGTATTTGAGTCAGATGAATTTGCTAATGAAAAAAATAATCACTGAATGTAGAAACTATCAAAGCCTATTGATTCTCAAAAATATATTAGAACGTTTTGAAGGTTTCTATGATGATTACGAACCAATTGGAATTGAATGTAGTTAAAAAGGAGTGAGTTTAATGATTGCATTTTGCGAAAAATGTCATGGCATGGTTACATATTCTATCAAAACCATTATTCTTAAAAAAGAAATTAAAGAAAAAACGTGCAAATTTCAAGGAATGAAAGCTTATTGTACAGAGTGCGGGAATGAGCTGTTTGTTGCGAGTATTCACGATCAAAATCTTATAAGACTAGAAAAGGAGTACAAAAACAGTAATGGATGCAAATAGAGTTGGAACTAAAATTAAGATAATGTGCGATAAAGCAGGATTGAGCCAGGAATACTTTGCTATATATTTAGGACTTGACCAAACACAAATAGCGAAATTCGAAGAAGGTGAATTTCGATTAAATGTTAATCAACTTGAGAAGGTCTGTGATTTATTTAGTTGTTCATTTAGTGATTTAATAAATCACAAATCTGATAATCTGGAACAAGAGTATACTTTTAATTTTAGAATGAGAACTACTGACGATCTTGCGGGAATCGCAGCAATTAATAAAATTGTGCGTAATTTAAAAGAAATGAACGCAGTTTCAATGATTGGGAAAATAGCATGACGAAATTATTAAAAGAAAAATTAGATACAATAGAGATAAAACTGAAAAATTTCTGTAAAAATGGATATCCCATGTCAAGATCTGAGGCAAGACGCATTGTAGAGAGTTTAAGTTCATTTCAAGAAGTTATCATTAATTTTGAATATATCAGTAATGCTGGACAGGCATTTTGCCACGAGGTTTTTATTGTGTTTCAGAATAAAAATCCAAATATTAAAATCAATTATATTAATGCCAACGAAGCAGTTGATGGCATGATTAACAGGGTTTTAAATACTTCAAAAATATTGAATTCTAAATAGCGAATTGAGAGATCGGAAATTAAAAAAAGAGTCATGAAGAGCTCTTTTTTAACGGAATGCTTCGGCATGAGTCTGCCATCGACAGCGTGGTGTCATCTATCCCGGCCGCCAGATAGATGTTAAAGATCATCGGGTAAAATAAAACCCGGGAGGCAATCCTAAATGGTGGGGAGTGTTCTGACTGGAGTGTAAAACAGAACAAAACCATGAGTAGAAAAACCATATTTAAAGGCGTATCGATTAAACAAGCTTTCAAGCTTTGGATTTCCAGTGGTTATTTAACTTCTGATGTTCAGGATGGATACTACTGTAAGTTGAGAAATTCACTTTTTAACTTTTCTTCTGTAATCACTCCCGTTTTTTTATTATATCACTTTCGTTGAAAATTACTTAGTGTTCGTTTAATTACCAAATACCAAAAAAAGACGACCGGACTGGCCGTCTTTCGGGATTAAACTGGGTAGGGATTATCGTTTCTTTCCAGCATCAGATCGCTTTTTTCGCCACTGACCATTTTTGCCACGTGTTCGAACATTTCCTGCGGTGGGTCCGGTTTTAACGATAGGACCTCCAGTTTTGCTGGGACTTGCCATAAGTACATACCTCCTTAATTTTGAGAAAAGCAGCTTAATTTATTGCTGCTTCGAATTAATCACAATAAGTAAAAATTGGAGGAGATCTAAAATTGTGGGGACTTCGTCAACAATTATAATACCCATTACCATCATACCATACACAGTTGCGACAACATGTCATAAGTAATTCATCCTTTAAAAAGGAAATTGTGGTTTATGCAGTGTGAGCGGATTGATTGTTTTCAATAATCGTTTCAGCTGTTCCTGCAGTGAATCCAAGCCCAGCCCCAACTAATGTTCCAATTTCACCGGCGGCAAGTGTCGTGACAGCAGCACCACCAGCAAAAGCCATTACCGGCACTGAGACTGGAGCTGTGGCCACCACTAGAATACCACCGATGGCCGTACCAATCATACCTCCAATTGTTGCGCCTTCGAGCGTGCGTTCAAATATTAAACCAAACATAAGTGTACTCCTTTCACTTTTTAAAAATACCAGACATCCACATGGAGCCTAAGATGGCAGCGGCACCAGCGATCGTACTAGCGGTACTGCCAGCAAGTGGGCTTGCAGGAATAGCGGTAGTTCCGACGCTTGAGGTGTTATCTTCATTTGAATCGTCTTGATCGTCGGGTAGGGCCGGATCATCAATCAGCATTTTGAGGACCTGGGCGAGAACGGGACCTGTTTCTGGATTGTTCTGGATCTCAAAATCAAACATCGTTCGAATCGCAATGTATTGAGCAATAGTCATGAGAGATTTGCCAGTCTCCAACTTACTGATAGATTGTTTTGACAAACCAATCTTTTGACCAAGAGCTTCAGCACTCCAACCGGCCATTTTTCGGATTGTCGATAAATTACCTTGGAGCCGGTTGACATAAACCAGTCGCTCATCAACTTCGTTCATAGAAACCACCTTCTTATTATTTTGTGAAACCATCATATCACCGAAAGGTTAATTTGTAAACTTTAAGAGACAAAAATAAAAATAAAATATAAAATGACTATTAAGAAATACAATAATAAAATAGCGACGTTCATATTTGCGATATAACGGACTTTTAAGCCGATGTTCATATACACACAAGACCTGTAGTTCAACAAATAAAAGAAAGCTAAATTAAAAAAAGAAAATAATGGATGCAGTTTAGATCGTGTATAAAAAAAAAGGAATAGTAGCCCTGGTCAAAGACGATCCTAAAAAAGCTAGGATAAAAAAATAAAATGACCTTAAAAAAACTGTCTCCAGTATAAAGACAGTTTAACAATTGAGTGAAAACAAAAGATGTTGTCAAGGAACCCGCTGATAAAAAGTATCAAGAATGGGGTAATAATGGGAATGGTGAGCGAAGGCAAAAAAATCAAAAAATAAAATTTCACATAATAATAATTATACGTCGTTTCTGGTTGGGATCGGTTAGGTTGATATTTCCCCGTTCAAAACCTCCATTAAAAATTTTAGTATACTGTTCTTTATTTGAACTTTTATCATGCTATAATTGATTATTATACGGAACTCAACAACTGAAATAGAATTAAATATTGTTACAATATAATTAGTACTGTAGATATTTGATATTTTCTTAGGACTATGTTAGATATCAAATTTCAACTTCTACCTTTGGAGGAAACTATTGGACTGGATTGCAGAATATAATAATAAACAGCTATCAATTTTAAAAGAGTTATCTGACAAGGAAGAAATAAGAATTAAATCGGCAACGAAACGATTAAATGAATTGTTGATTGTAAATGATTCATTTTCTAATCTGGATATTACTTTCAAAGAATACGAATTTTGTTGCATTTTTTGTTTGGATGATGATAAAAAAATAGTTATTGCAATTAATAATTACCTTGGCCATTATAAATGTTTTGTAGATGGGTGGGAAACATATTTAAAAAGAAATAAAAATGAAATACTGTTAAAAGAATATAAAGAAGCTCTTTCAGCAATCTATGATCAAAATTTTGAATATAGATTTATCTATAACTTAAGAAATTATACCCAGCATTGTGGCAAACCAATCTCAAGTTGTAGCCAGTCAGTTAATAACGAGTTTGAGCTTATTATGGATCGTGATATATTTTTAGCTGAACATACGGGAATCCAGGGACCATTTAAAAAAGAGTTGCAAAGATCAGGAGATCCAAAATTAGATGTGGATAAGGCTATTCGAAGAGTCCATGAACTATTAATTGAACTTCAAAATAAATTATTAACTGAAATGGCGCGTTCCGATTATTCTTTTCTTAGTGCAGCTGTTCAAATTGCGAAATTTTATAATACTTATAATTTAGAAAATGGAGATTTGTATTTGCTAAATTATGAAGAAATCAATAGAATTAAAGAACTTAATAAATGCCAAGATGAAACAGAATTATCAATGTTTAGGTTACCTATTCAACTTGCAAGACTTGTAATTAAGGGGACACATATTAAATTTGAATTCACAGGTAAAAACATTGGACATTCTAATTCTTTTCCTATGCTATTTGAACCTAAATACAAAGCGTCATTTTTAAAATTTAAAACTGGTAAGCAATCGGTAATAAGCAAAGGGATTAAGTGGATCAGAGTAGTGTCATCCACAGGATGGGTTCAAAATGGTAGCTATGACGAATACTTTGCAGTATATATACCGGAAGGTTTAACTATTGATGAGTATAGTAACCTCGCAGAAAAATTTGAAAAAGAAATTAATTGGATAATTAATAAAAATTGATTTTAAAAAACATCTGGGTTCCTGATGTACAAAAATAAAAAATGAAGAGCCAAGAGAGCCAATCTAAAGCCTTGCCCTTCATTAGCCAGGAGGTTTTTATTATGGCAAGAAGAAACGGAAGTAACGAAGAAAAGTATCGTCGGAAATTAGTGGAAATTTTTTTAAGCGAAAATCCCATCAAAGATCCAAATAACATCTAGGAACTGATGAAGGAAATGATGCGCCAAGTGCTGGAAGGCGGTCTCACCGCTGAATTGGATGACGAACTGGGTTATACCGGCTATGCTGGTTTATCGGGGGCTTTTTTACGACAATCGTCAACTCGCTGCATAGCATTTAAAGTTGTGATGATTGTTCAGAACGATAATGGCTGGCCATCCTATAGGGACTTGGATAATTTCTTGCAGGTTTTGACTGAACTATTATTGACAATTCCACATTTACATGACGATGAGCAGGCTTCGGTTTCCAGTGTCGCAAATCATCCAAATAAATCCCTTCGCAGAGAAGCTGGTAAATCAAGCCATTATGTCTGTGATGCATCACAAATTTTTGCTGTTCTGAAAAATCCAGGAAAATACTGAACCCAGCCTTATTCTCGTTGTTAACGGCAAGCACCTTGACATTACGGATTGCGTTTGACTTTTTCATAGTATTATTACCTCCTTCAGATCGCATTTTTATTATTTTCAGGGTTGATTACGGTCTATTTTTGAAACCGCTTTTTTCTTTACACTGCCCTTAGTCTGCTGCTTTTATAGCGACAGGAGCTATCTGACGCTATAAAAGTGGACACTGTTATCGGCTATGATAAGTAACTGTCAATCGTGGCGGAAAAGTTATTGTGCTTTTGATTGAAATAGTTAATACTTGCCAGAAC
>PGZR01000173.1 GCA_002841405.1 Firmicutes bacterium HGW-Firmicutes-4
GAAGCACATTAAAATCATTAAAGAAGGTAAACTCACTGACGTAAAAAACAGAGGGTGCGGGGAATGTCAAACTTCCTGTCAATCAGCCTGTAAAACATCTTGCACCGTCGGAAATCAAAAATGCAAACAAACGACTGAAAAATAATAATCAAGCCTGAAAGGGGCTGTCTCGTAAGAGATAGTCCCTTTTTTGATGATACCATAAACTAGGAGAAAAATAATGATACATAAATACAAAAAGAATGGCCTCAATATTGTGTTGGATGTGGATACCAGCACAGTGCTGACCGTGGATGAACTGACCTATGATCTGCTGGATCACTATGAAGATAAGACCAGAGCCGAGATCATTGCCAGTTATCAAGAAAAATATCCGTTGGCGGAACTCAATGAATGTCTGGACGAATTGGACGGCGTCAAAGCCGCCGGGCTATTATTCCGCGAGATGCATTATCAACGGGAAAACTATGCCAATGAAGATCTGATCAAGGCCCTGTGCCTTCATGTGGCTCACGACTGCAATCTGAAATGTTCCTATTGTTTTGCCGCTCAAGGTGACTTTGACGGGGAAAAACTGCTGATGCCGTTGGAAATAGGAAAAAAAGCCATTGATTTTATCATCGCCCAGTCCAAAAACCGAAAAAACCTGGAAGTGGATTTCTTTGGCGGAGAACCGCTGATGAACCTCGATGTGGTCAAACAATTGGTGGTGTATGGCAATGAAATGGCCGCCAAAAACGATAAGCAGTTCAAATTTACGATGACTACCAATGGGGTATTGCTCAATGCTGAAACCCGGGAATATCTTAATGAAACCATGGACAATATTGTCCTCAGTCTGGATGGCCGTAAAGATGTCAACGACCAGATGCGGCAAACCGTCAATGATCAGGGCTCCTTTGATGTGATTATCGATAATATCAAAGCAATGGCAAAAATGCGGGGTGACAAGGATCATTATGTCCGGGGCACCTATACCCATCATAATCTTGATTTTGCCAAGGATGTTCAGTTTTTGGCGGCAGAGGGTTTTAAGAGTATTTCGGTGGAACCGGTGGTGGCTGAAGCGACCCACGATTACGCCCTGACCGAATCGGATCTGCCCACCATTATGGAAGAATATGATGCGCTGGCCTTGTCCTATCTAAAACGCCATCAGGAAGGGCTTAATTATAACTTTTTTCATTTTAATGTGGACCTGGATCATGGCCCCTGTGTCTACAAACGCCTGTCTGGATGTGGAGCCGGTAAGGATTATGTGGCGGTAACCCCGGAAGGGGATATCTACCCCTGCCATCAATTTGTCGGCAATGAAGCTTTTAAGATGGGGGACGTGAACAACGGCATCACCAACGACGAAATCAAAAAAATCTTTGATGCCGGAAACCTGTTGGAAAAAGAAGACTGTCAAACCTGTTGGGCTAAATATTTCTGCGGCGGTGGTTGTCATGCCAACGCCTATAACTTTAACGGTACGATTATGAAACCCCATTTCGTCAGCTGTGAAATTGAGCGGCGGCGGGTCGAAAACGCCATTATGATTTCAATTATCGAAGGCGAACAGGAATAAGCTAATTAAGGTTCGTTATGATGTAACAATTGTCGGTACTGCGCTAGTTAGAAAAAATACCAAATAGTAATGTGTCACCTGGTTTTTTTGACAAGAATGGATATTTGTGGTAAATTTAAGTATCTGCATTAAACAAACCTTCAGATTATTCTGCGAATTGAAGCATAATATTCAGTTAAATAAAATCGAAACATTCATTCTAAGATCAACTACAACACCATCTAAAACCCATGGAGGCACATATTGGAAAAGAAATCACTGGAAGATTTAACGGTTGTTGAATTGCGTAAACAGGCAGAGCATCTGGGTATCGAAAAAACAAGCCGGCTTAAAAAAATTGAACTCATCGAGGCCATCGAAGAAAAATTGGAATCCTCGGCAGATCAAGCTGATCTTCAAAATCATCAGCACGCGCATTATCACGAGATAAAGGAAAAAGAACGATTGACAGACGATAAAGAAATACCGGAAAAAACACCAACTGAAAAAAATATTCATGAAAAACAGCCAGGCCAGACCAATCAGCGGATCACTAATGGATCCAATGGAAATGGTGCCCGTTCACCCTATTATAAGATCAAAGATTCCATGGATAATGTCGTGGTGGTGGAAGGAAATCTGGAAATCCTGCCGGAAGGTTTTGGTTTTGTCAAAAACAAGGAAATGAAATCCAATGAGGAATTCGTTTATATTTCCGGTTCGCAAATACAGAAGTTCAAACTGGAAACTGGCGATGTCCTTAGCGGCAAGGTCCGTCCGCCTAAAACTGGTGAAAAATATTCGGCGATGTTATTTCTGGAAAAGGTCAATGGCACCAAAACTGCGGACATTATCCAGAAGATCAATAGTATGCTCTACGTGGATGATAAAAAGGATCTGGACCGCTTTAAAAACTCCCAGGAAGGGATTCTGGATGTCAATCCGGACGGGTTTGGTTTTCTGAGAACCAATCATTATTTATCCGGTGACCACGACATTTACGTGGCAGCCAACCAGATCCGGCGGTTTAATCTCCGTACCGGCGATAAAATCCTGGGAAAAATTAAGATGTCCGGCGAAAATGAAAAATTTGACGCTTTGCTTTATGTGGAAAAAGTCAACGGCGACATCCCTGAAAAAATTGCCAATCGACCCCGATTTGAACGGTTGACACCAATTTTTCCAGAAGAACGGATCACCCTGGAAACAACCCAGGATGTTGTGTCAACCCGGATGATCGATCTGTTTTCACCGATGGGTAAAGGTCAGCGGGGACTGATTGTAGCACCACCAAAAGCTGGGAAAACGATTCTGTTAAAGGAAATCGCCACCGGCATTACTACCAATCATCCGGAAATCGAACTGATTATCCTGCTGGTGGACGAGCGGCCGGAAGAAGTCACCGATATGAAACGATCCATCGATGCGGATATTGTCTATTCAACCTTTGATCAGCCGCCCGAGAATCACATCAAGGTAGCTGAAATCGTGTTGGAACGAGGTAAGCGGCTAGTTGAACAGGGCAAAGATGTGGTTATTCTGGTTGATAGTTTAACCCGGTTGACCCGGGGAAATAATCTGGTAGTTTCGCCCTCAGGCCGAACCTTGTCCGGGGGGCTTGATCCGGAAGCGTTATTCTTTCCAAAAAAATTCTTCGGTTCTGCCCGAAATGTGGAAGAAGGCGGCAGTTTGACCATTTTGGCCACAGCCTTGGTGGATACTGGCAGTCGGATGGATGATATTATTTTTGAAGAATTCAAGGGTACCGGAAACATGGAGCTGCATTTGGAACGGGAATTAGCTGAGCGGCGAATCTACCCGGCCATCAATCTGAACCGTTCTGGCACCCGTCGGGAAGAAAAATTATTAACCGCCGAAGAGCTTAAAGTCAGTTTCGATATTCGCAAACTCTACAAGGGAACCACGGTTTATGACCTCACGGATAAGATTATTTCGATTCTGGAGCGTACCAAAGATAATGAAGCGTTTATGAAAAAATTTATTGATAAATATAACGCACAAAATATTTGATCTTTTAAGAAAAGTTTGATATAATATCACGGTTGATAAAATAACAAT
>PGZR01000174.1 GCA_002841405.1 Firmicutes bacterium HGW-Firmicutes-4
CCACAACGATTAAACTGGAGGTAAGGGAATGCTTTGGAAAGAAGTTCAAATCACAACAACATTGGAAGCTGAGGAAGCGGTGGTCAATGCTTTTTATGATGCCGGGGCGGATGGTGTGGCCATTCAGACATTGCAGGATGCGCTTTTAATACAACAAGATCCCAAGGTAAATTTTGTGGATGAATCACTTCTGGAATTGGATCCCAATGTTTCGATTGTGCGGGGATATTTCAGTGAGGTGGAAGATACAGAAGAAGCGGTACATAAACTGATTACCTCAGTAAAAATGCTGCCCACCTTTGGTCTTGATCCCGGCGCCTGTGAGATGATGATTACGGAAGTGGAAGAGGAAGATTGGGCCAACTCCTGGAAAAAGTTTTACAAACCCACCAAGGTCGGCAAGAGCATTGTCATCAAACCGACCTGGGAAGACTACGTTCCAGTCGATGACGAGATTGTCATCAATATTGATCCGGGGATGGCCTTTGGTACCGGAACCCACGAAACCACCCAGCTCTGTGCCATTAAACTGGAAGAGTATATCAAACCCGGCGATGTTGTGCTGGATATCGGCTGTGGTACCGGGGTGCTGTCATTGATTGCCGGAAAACTGAAGGCAAAAAAAGTGGTCGCGGTGGATTTTGACACCCTGGCAGTAAAGATCGCTCGGGAAAACGCCGAACTTAACGATTTGGATGGGATGGTTGAAATCCGCGAAGGAAACCTCCTGGATGTTATCGATGAAAAGGCTGATGTGATTGTGGCCAATATTCTGGCGGCTGCCATTGTGGAGCTGTCGGGCATCATCAAACCCTATCTAAAAGAAAACGGGATCTTTATTTCTTCAGGAATCATCATCGACCGCTTGTCGGATGTGCTCAATGCCCTGGAAGCGGAAAATTTCAAGCTTGTTTTTGTTCAACAAATGGGTGAATGGGTTGGGGTGGTCGCCCAGAAGAGGGACTAACATGCATCGATTTTTTGTGGAACCCGATCAGATTGCAGAAGCGTCCATTGTTATTTCCGGAGAGGATTTTAAACACATCACCAAAGTCTTGCGGTTGGGCAAAGATGATGAGATCGAGGTTTGCGATGGCCGGGGAACCGACTATCGGGTGGTCTTGAACAGCCCCGGCGATCAGACGGTTTCCGGCAGTATTATAAAACAATACCCATCCCGGGGTGAAACACCGGAGCTGTTTATCACGCTTTTTCAAGGCTTGCCCAAAGGCACCAAAATGGAATTAATTATTCAAAAAGGCGTGGAACTGGGCGTTTATGAGGTGGTTCCTTTTTCTTCGCAGCGGGCAATTGCCCAGATCAAGGATAAAAAAGATAAAAAAATTGAACGCTGGCAGCGAATCGCTTACGAGGCGGCCAAACAGTCCAAGCGGGGAATTATCCCGACGATCAGGTTACCCCAAACCTTAACGGGGGTGTTAAAAGAAGTTTCTTGCTATGATCTGATGATTTTAGCCTATGAGGACGAAGACAGGCTGACGCTAAAGGCGGCGCTGGCAGCTTTTGAAAAAAAGAATGATGTCAATAGACCGCTAAAAATCGGTGTGATCATTGGTCCTGAAGGGGGCTTTGATCCCCAGGAAGTGGCGGCCGGCAAAGCCGCTGGGGTGGTCAGTGTAACTCTGGGCCAGCGGATTTTAAGAACCGAAACCGCGGGCATGGTGGTGCTCAGCCAATTGAATTTCTGGAAGTGAGGTGTATACAAGAAGGATGAATAATGCGCAAAGAAAAGTTGGGTTTATGACCCTGGGCTGTAAGGTCAATACTTATGACAGCGAAGCGATGATGGAAATTTTTGAGACGGCTGGTTATACCATTGTGGATTTTTCCGAGGTTGCCGATGTTTATGTCATCAATACCTGCACCGTGACCCATCTGGGCGATCAGAAATCCCGAAAAATGATGCGAAAAGCCAAGCGGATCAACCCCAATGCGGTTATCTGCGCAGTGGGCTGTTACGTGCAGGTGGCACCGGAAGAGGTCAAAAAAATAGCTGAAGTGGATCTGATGATTGGCACCAAAAATCGGGGTGACATCCTGACCTATATTGATACCCATCTTCAGGATCTCAGCCAGCGGGATTTTGTCTCGGATATTATGGCTGAAAAAATCTTTGAACCGCTGATGATTTCCGAGGTCAAGGGAAAAACCCGGGCCTTTATTAAAATTCAGGAGGGCTGTAATCAGTTTTGCACCTATTGTATTGTCCCCTTTGCCAGAGGGCCGGTACGCAGCCGAGACCAGCAACAGATTTTGGACGAAGTGAACCGGGTGGTTGAAATCGGCTATCAGGAGGTGATCCTGTCCGGTATTCACATTGCCTCTTATGGGGTTGATCAATCAGAGACTGCTGCCAGTCAGACAGATCTGATTGACCTGATCGAAGCACTTGATCGGATTGAAGGACTTAAAAGGATCCGACTGGGGTCGATGGAACCGAAATTTATTTCGCCCCAGCGGCTTAAGCGGCTGGCGGTGCTGGAAAGCTTTTGTCCTCATTTTCATCTGTCCCTGCAAAGCGGCAGTGATACGGTACTGAAACGGATGGGCCGTCGTTATACGACGGCTGAATACCTGGAGATTGTCGCTCAAATCCGGGCGGTTTTCCCATTGGCGGCGATCACCACTGATATTATGGTGGGCTTCCCTGGTGAAACTGCAGCAGAATTTCAGGAGACTCTGGACTTTGCCAGGGCGGTTGGTTTTTACCAGATTCATGTGTTTAAATATTCCCGGCGATCCGGAACCAAAGCCGCCGAGTTCCCCAATCAGATCGATGAGATCCTGAAAAATTCCCGCAGCCAGCAGCTCTCTGAATTGTCCCGGGAATTGGAACAGGCTTTTATCAAGAAAAATGATGGCCTGGTTGCTGAGGTTCTGTTTGAAGCAACCAACGATGCGGCCGGCTATGAAGGCCATACCAAAAACTATGTGCCGGTTTTTCTCGAAACCGACGAAAAAATCAATGGTAGAATCATGAAAGTTAGGGTATCATATACGAGTCGATATACTGATAAATTAATCGGAGACGCGCTAGAAGAATCCGCGAAGTAGTAAAAACTTTCGTGCGAACCAGCAGCAAAGTTCACGGCACTTTTTTATTACCATCAAATTTTATAAACTAGGAGGAAGATATGTCCCAAGATTGTATTTTTTGTAAGATCGTCAATAAGGAAATTCCCGCCGATGTGGTTTATGAAGATGACCTGGTCATCGCCTTTAACGATATTGCCCCTCAGGCCCCGGTCCATGTGATTATTATTCCTAAAGAACATTTTGATTCGATTTTGTCTGTCCAGGCTGGAAATGATATTATCTGTCACATCCATACCGTGGCCAATCGGATTGCCCTTAAAACAGGGATTGCCGAAACCGGTTTTCGACTGGTGAATAATTGCGGCAAGGACGGAAATCAAACCGTGCCCCATCTGCATTACCATTTATTAGGCGGTCGACCATTATTATGGCCTCCCGGTTAAAAATAATTGACAGCGTAAGCAATAATGCGTATAATATAGTTTGACTCATACCATGTTGATTAACAGTACCGGAAATTAGCAACGGATTAGAGGGGGGGGTTGAAAATGTCTGAAGTAAA
>PGZR01000175.1 GCA_002841405.1 Firmicutes bacterium HGW-Firmicutes-4
GGTTCATATTTACAGCGATTCGGCCTATGTGGTCAACGCCTATCTGCAGAATTGGATTGGCGGATGGAAGGCCAAGAACTGGACCCGGGGTAAAGCCGGAGCGTTGAAAAACCGGGAAATCTGGATCGAACTGGACCAGCTGGTTAACAACCATAAGGTAACCTTTCACAAGGTTAAAGGTCATGCCGAAAATCCATATAACAATCAGGCTGATTTATTGGTAAATCAGGCCATGGATGAGTACCGCTTTGTTGAATAGATTGAAAAAATAACAATAAAAAAGACTTAAACCAAAATCCGGTTTAAGTCTTTTTTTATGAGTGATACTTTATACAAAGTTAAAGTTTGAATCAAAATGCCATCAACAGGCCTTTATCATTGGAATAGTAAGTCGTTAAGCCGTGCATCGGGAAGATATAGATTTCTTTGAGATCAAACCGTTTCTCTAGCAGATCTTTGAGAATTTCAGCCTGGCTGAGATTGTTACAGTGGGTAATGACCACCGGAAACTGCGGTTGGGTCTGGACCTTTTCTTCCACCATGTTAGCCAGACTGGACAGTGCTTTTTTAATACCCCGGGCCTTGGTGACCAGCTGGATTTCACCCTTATCATCGGATCTGAAAATCGGCATAATCGAGAGGACTGAAGCCACTGCGCCAGCCACACGGTTCATTCGTCCGCTTTTCACCAAATTAGAAAGATCCTGGAGTAAAAAGCGCAGGTTCAGGGTTTCAAGATAAAGGGCCAACTTTTGGTTGATGGCGTCAAAATCCAGCTCCCCGGCTTTGATCAGATCCCGAAGTTTCATTACCATTAAAATCATCAGCGGTGAGGTTGAATGGGTATCAAAGAGGCTTATTTTCAGGGAATCATCTTCTTCCAGCACCATGTTTTTGGCTACCCGGGCACTGTTATAGGTGCCACTCAAGCCGGAAGTCATGGTGATCACATAGCTTTCTTTGTTTTTTCTAAGTTCAGCCGCAAAATCCTCGGGGGACGGGCAGGAAGAAGAGGTCGCCGTTTTTTCAGCCTTCATGGCGGCAATCAGTTCTTTGGTATTCAGAGTTTCATCATCTATAAATTCATGATCTCCGACAATAATTTTCAAAGGAACGAGCGAAAAATCAATCCCGTCCTTTTCCAGAAAATCCTTGGGCAAATCACATGAGCTGTCGCTGATTATTCGTGGTTTCACATTAAATTCCTCTTTTCAATCATTTATCTTTTTGAGATTTTTTTTAAACGCTGACCAATTGATCAGCCAACAGCCACCTTCACTTGATATCTTAACAAGTTAATAGTAAACTAAAAGGCTTAAAAAGATCTTTCGCTGTCTTAAATGGATTCTGTCAGGTAAGGAATCGTATCATGCATATTCAACTGGTTTAATACATCCTGAGTGATTAAACTGGTTGCATGACCATTGTAAATTTTGCCGAGATTGTTTTTTATGGAAAACCGTTTGATCTCGTTTTCCTTGAGTGCATCGATGGCAAGAATAAGCTCGGAAAAATTATTGGCGACGACGGCAGCTCCCTGTCGTTTAAACCAATCGGCATTTTCGCCTTCCTGGCCAGGGGTAGGATTGTATAAAATCACCGGAATTTTTTTGGTCACCACTTCGCTCAGGGTAATGCCTCCGGGCTTGGTTACCATTAAATCGCCGACGGAATAAAATTCATGAATATCTGGAACAAAGCCAAAAATACGCGTATTGGAAAAATCTTCCGTTTCAAGTTCCTGCTGGAGACTCTGATTTTTGCCACAAATGACTATAGTCTGGAGATTATCCATCTTATCGGTGCGATGACAGATATCTTTGATGTTTTTTAGAACCCCATAGGTTCCGGCAAAAATAATCAGGATTTTTTTATGAGGATCCAGGTTATATTTACTGATGATGGCATTGCGGTTGCACCGGGCATAAAAAGCATCGCGGATGGGAATTCCGGTTTTGAAGACTTTTTCCCGGGGAATTCCTTCACATATCAAAGTGTTTTCAACGTTTTCACAGGCCACATAGTAGCGGTCGGTATCCTGGTGGATCCAGGGTTTGGGGATGCAAAAATCAGTGACCACCGTAAAAAGTTTAATGTGTGGGTAGTTTTCTTCTTTAAGGATGGCTGAAATAGTATAACCGTAAGTATTGATGATACAGTCCGGTTTAAATTCATCGATCATTTTTAACAGCGCTTTACTGGTGAAATGCCAGAGGTTGTACATAAATTTATTATGGGCATATTCTTCCACATCGTAATAAACGCGTTCGTAAAAACTGCTCCCAATAACAAGGTGTCCCCGAGCCTCAAAGCTCTCTTTAAGGGTTTGGGCTACCATTTTATGGCCCGACCCGTGGGAACAGGTTAATATTAGTACTCGTTTAGGTTCTAACATGGTAATCCGTCCTTTCTTGAGATTTTTTGAAAAATCTCCAAATAACGTATACCATCAGTTTAATCAGAAATGATTAGATTTCCATTAGAAAACTAGTCATCGACCTCAATCCCCAAAATGCAGATGTCGTCTGAGGGGGGCTGATCCATTTTAAAATCGATACAGGCATCAATGATATGGCAGCCGATCAGGTTAATGGGTGAATCAGCGTTTTGTTTAATCACCGAGACAACCCGCTCAATTGAAAATTCTTCCCCATTCGGGTTTTGTGCATCGATGAGGCCATCCGTGAAAAGCAGTAGTTTATCGCCTTTAGAAAAATTGATGCGCATATCAAAATAGTGCATAGTGGTCATAAATTGCTGCAGTCCCAGCATTGGGAGGTTGGGTTTAAGCAGTTCAACCTTATGATTGGACTTCAATAGAACAGCATCCGGGTGACCGGCGTTGGCGAAATATAAAATATCCTCTTCGGGATCTAGTATCAGGGCAATGGCGGTAAAAAAAGTGTTATCCATCTGCTGACTGATATCGGATTCGATCTGTTTCAGAATCTGGCTGGGCGATTGATTAATCCGATTGTCTTTCATGGTATAGGAATAACTCAGTTTGATCATACTGGTGATCATTGCCGCGTCAATGCCATGGCCAGTGGCATCAGCGATCAGAAGACTGATTTTGCCGTTATCCAAAAATTGAAAATCGTAGAAATCACCACCTACTTTTCGAAAGGGTCTGAGAAAGCTGTAAAAATGGTAGTTATCTGAAACAAAAGATCCAGGTGAAGGGATGATCTTTTTTTGAAGGTTCTGAGCGAATTCCAATTGTTTGTCAAAAAGGGACACAAGGGATTCATAATTTTCTGAACTGTTCAAACGGTGACCTCCTTTTTAGGTAATTTTATTTATTATAACATATTATTTTTGATATGTTATGGTGATTTCTTTAAAAATGATTGAAATTATTGATACTTACCCTTATAATGAACTTATCAATATGAAATGAGGTGTCTAAAATGATTGAATTTGTATACGGTTCAAAAGGAAGCGGCAAAACAAAAAAAATGATTGACATGGCAAATACTGCACTGGAGACCTGCGAAGGGGATATCATTTTTCTTAACGACAGAGACAAATATCGAGTAAAAGTAGATACTAAAATCAGATTCACAAACCTGGAGGAGTTTGGCATCGTCGGAACAGATCAATTATTTGGCTTTATCAGCGGGGTCATCGCAGAGAATTATGATGTAAAAATTGTTTTTATTGATAATACATTGAGACTGATTGATTATCAGACACCAGAGGACATTTGTAAAATTGTTGAAAAAATTCAACAGATTAACGAAAAACATGATATTAAATTCGTTCTCAGTTTAAGCTGCGAAAAAGAAGAACTACCCGAATGTGTCGCAAAATTAATATAAAAAATTTCAGACGAACCTGATTAGTTAAAAAAGGTTCGTCTGTTTAATCTTGTTAAGGAAATTAAAAAAATAATGACAGAGAATCGGTACAATATTTATTCGGTCTGGTTAAAAAAACGTTATGGCGAAAAAGTATATAAGATTCCCGTTAATATACCGGTGAGCTGTCCTAACCGTGATGGTACAAAAGGGATCGGTGGCTGTGTCTATTGTGGGGCCAAAGGCGGTGGCAACGAAACCCTGTCAGACCAGTTATCCGTCGGGGATCAGATCGAGCGAAATATCGCCTATATCGGAAAACGATATCATGCAAAAAAGTTCATTCCCTATTTTCAGAGTTTTTCAAACACCTACTGTGATTTCGCAAACTTTAAAAAATGGATGTTGGAGTCGATCCGCCCGGATGTAGTAGAGATTTCAATTTCGACCCGTCCGGATTGCATTACCGATGAGCAGCTCCGCTTTCTGGAGACAATCAAAACCGTACAGGCCATCGATGTGACCATTGAACTGGGCTTGCAAACCGTGAATGAAGAAACCTTGAAAATTATAAAGCGGGGACATACCCTGGCAGATTATGAACAGGCCATGGACCGGATCAAAGCAGCGGGTTTATTAACATGCACGCATATGATCCTGGATTTGCCCTGGGATCGCGAAGAAGATATTATCATGGGAGCCGAGATTCTTTCTCGAAAGAAAACTGATTTTGTAAAATGCCATAGTTTATACATTGAAAGAAACACTGTTTTAAAACAGTGGTATGATGATAAAAAAGTGACGCTTTTATCAAAGGACGACTATATCAACCGAGCGATCTTATTTTTAGAGCATTTAAATCCGGATATCGTTATCCAGCGGCTAATCGGCCGGACACCAAAAGAAGATTCGGTGATAACCAACTGGAATACCAGTTGGTGGAAAATTAAAGACGAGCTTGATGCTCAAATGAAGCAGGAAAATAATTACCAGGGAAGAAAATTCACTGGTTTGAATAATATGAGGTAAAGTCCTTGGGAACAAAATATTGGCAAGAATTTCTCATCCCTTATCATCAGGCAGTGGATGAGATTGTTTTAAAATTTACGAGTTTAAAAGAACAGTACGAAAAAATCGGCGAATATTCTCCAATTGAGTCTGTTTACGGCCGGGTCAAAAGCGTGGCCAGCATTCTGGAAAAAATACATAACTATGGTGTTGATATTGAATCCCTTGAAGAGACCATTCAGGATATTGCCGGGATTCGGATTATGTGTCAGTTTGAGGATGATATTTACGAAGTTGTCGAACTAATCAGGAAAAGAACCAATTGTGATATGGAAGTCGTCAAGGTAAAGGATTATCTCAGTGAAGCTAAGGCCAGCGGCTATAAAAGCTATCATCTGATCATCCGATACCCTGTTTTTTGCGTGTCTGGAAATCAGTCCATTCTCGTAGAAATTCAAATTCGCACCCTGGCTATGAATTTTTGGTCGATTATTGAACATTCCTTAAATTATAAATACAAGGAAAACATCCCCGAAGCGATCAAAACAAGGCTGATTAATGCCGCCAATGCGGTTAATGATGTAGATCGGGAAATGTCATCGATCCGCGAGGAGATCCAAAGTGCTCAGCGGCTGTTTGGTCTCAAATCCAGTTTAGTGACCAGTATTCTCGACAATATCGGACATTTGTACAAACTGAATCATGGTGATAAGGCCTCCCACTATGAAAAGATCTTTGATGATCTTTTTGCCCAGGAGGATATCATTCAGTTGATTCTGTTAAGAAAAGAATTGGAATCCGAAGTGAATAAGATCGAGTCAGAGGTTTAAGAAATAAAAAACATGTTTGTGAAAAAAGGACAATATGTTATAATAACAAATTGTAAATGATATAAAAATCAAGGAGGTTGTCGATGTCTG
>PGZR01000176.1 GCA_002841405.1 Firmicutes bacterium HGW-Firmicutes-4
TCTATGACAGGTGGTGGGGTTCAAACTCCAGGCTTCATGGGTCATGGTCGATTCCTGATCGGTTCTAAAAAATTCATGTCAGCTGAAGGCGGTTTATCAAGAATCGTTTGGATGCCAAAAGAATTAAAAGACGACGTAGCAGAACGTTTAAATAAAGCTGTCAAAGAAATGACCGGAATTGAAAACTTCGCAGATATGGTTTGCGATGAAACAATTGCCAGCGATTCAGAAGCAGTATTAGAATTCTTAGAATCAAAAGGACATCCAGCATTAGCTATGGATCCAATTATGTAATTAAATTTGACCTGAGTCAAATTTTGTAACATGCCTGAAGGCAGAGCACAGTCGTGTTCTGCCTTTTTTTCTAAACAAATATAAAAGTTGTTCTAGTTTAGAATAATTCAAGATAAACTATAGTTTTATTAAGTAAAGAGTGCTATAATCATAACAAAATTTAGAACAACAGGAGGAAATATTATGTGTAACAATAAAGAACTTCACAGTCATGGCGAACACCATGACCATGAAGAAGGTCATCCTCATAGTGGAGCATCAAGTCATAATCATCACCACGCCAATTCTCATGATGGCGCAGTAGGCCATGAACATGCCCATGAACATGACCACGAACATGGCCACACCCATAGTCATGCTCACAGTGACGACCACGATCACGGCAGTGAACATACCCATGAAGCAGAGCATCAACATGATCATACCCACAAACACGCTCACCCCCACCCCCATAAACATGAACATCCCCATGGTCATGAAGAACTGGAACATCCCCACGGCCATGAGCATCCTCATCCCCACAAACACGGCGACGGACATTGCGGGAATCATGGTAAAAATGGTGCCGGCTGTTGTCACGGCGGCGATGTCGAAAATAAAGATATTGAAATCTTAGGCTTACTACTGGATCATTGGGTCGCCCATAATCAGGATCACGCCATGGAATATAATACCTGGGTGGAAAAAATGAATCGTTTAGGTAAAAATGATGTCGCGGAAGCGCTGATTGAAGCCATCGCATTGATGCGTGAAGCCGATAAGCATCTGGTTGAAGCAAAAAAAGAATTAAATTAATAACTAAGATCTGCGTTTCAAGTGTTATAATAATCTTGAGACGCAGGTTTCGTAAATAAACAAATAAAACGGAAATAAAATTGATGGGCGGTTGGCACAAACCAAACGCCTGTGAATGTTATTTTACCAATGCCTGAAGGCATTGAATTTCTTTAGAAAAGGAAGTGTGTAATTGTTATGAGTTTGACAGAGTTGATTTACGCTGGTTCTAATGCGGTTGCAGGTTTAACTGAAGGAGCTGTTAATGATGCCATTGAAAAATATGGTGAGGGTCATTCAGTAGGATACCCGGATACGGCTTATTTTTTACCGATCATCTATGCGGCGACTGGCGTTAAGATTAAGACATTAGGAGATTTGCCAGCAGCAGTTGGTATTCTGAAAAGCCTGATCACCAACAAAGAAGATTTAGGTGAAGCCTTAAACGCCGGACTTGCTACAGCAGTAGGTGCCGAAATTATTGAAGCGATCCGTTATCTGGATGGTGATCCCTACGCTAATGATGCGGGAATTGGTTTTGTAGCCGATCCCATCATTCGTTCGTTAGGCGTCCCGCTGGTAACTGGCGATATTCCCGGGATTGCCGTTCTTTTAGGAGAATCAGCCGATCCTGCGGCGTTGGCAGCCATTGTCAAAGACTATCAGGAAAAAGGTTTGCTGACTTTTATGGTTGGTAATATCATTGAACAAGCTTTAGAGGCCGGTGTGAAAATGGGATTGGACTACCGGGTCATTCCATTAGGCCATGAAGTAACCTCTGTGATTCATGTGGTCTCGGTAGCAATTCGGGCAGCCCTTATTTTTGGCGGCATCGAACCAGGTAAACTGGCAGAATTCCTGACCTATACTAAAGATCGGGTACCAGCTTTTGTTAACACCTTCGGGGAATTAAACGAAGTGATTGTCTCGGTTGGAGCCGGCGCTATTGCCCTTGGTTTTCCAGTTATCGCCGATGTTCCAGTACCAGAAGTTCCTGGTGCGTTGATGACTCAGGCCGACCATACCAAAACCGTTGAGTTTTCTTTAGAGGCTCGGGAAATTAAAATTAAAGTTACCAAAATAGATGTGCCTGTTTCCGTGGCATCCGCTTTTGAAGGCGAACGGGTACGCAAGGATACCATGTTTGCCGAATTTGGCGGCAACAAAACAAAGTGTTGGGAATTGGTTAAAGAAGCCGATTTAAGTGAAATTGAAGACCATCAAATCACTGTCGTGGGACCAGAAATTGACGACGCGCAGTTTGAGGGCGCCGAAGTGGTGCGCTTACCATTAGGAATTTTAGTTGAAGTCGCTGGCAAAAACATGCAAAAAGATTTCGAATCTGTTCTCGAACGGCGAATTCATTATTTCACAAACTACATCGACGGCGCCATGCATGTGGGCCAACGAAACATTGCCTGGATTCGCTTAACTAAAGAAGCGTACGAAAAAGGATTCCGATTAAAACATATTGGTGAAGTGCTTTATGCTAAAATGCGGGCAGATTTTGACAATGTTGTCGATAAATGTCAGGTTACACTTTATACAAATTTGGAAGATGTTGAACGATTAGAAGATGAAATGGTAAAACCAATCTACTCTAAACGGGATGAACGCTTAAATGCCTTAACAGACGAAAGTGTCGATACCTTCTACACCTGCACCCTATGCCAATCCTTTGCGCCTAGCCATGTCTGCGTGGTAACACCAGAACGTTTAGGTTTATGTGGCGCGGTTTCCTGGTTGGACAGTAAAGCCACCAAGGAACTTGACCCGGCTGGACCATCTCAGCCAATCGAAAAAGGCGAAGCAGTTGATGCAAAAATAGGCATCTGGGAAGCCGTTAACAAAACTGTGGCCGCGGCATCGCAAGGTGCGGTTGAACGGGTTACGCTCTACTCAATTCTGGAAGATCCGATGACATCCTGTGGTTGTTTCGAGTGTATTTGTGGGATCATGCCAGAAGCAAACGGAGTGGTTATCGTTAACCGTGAGTTTAGCGAAATTTCACCAGTTGGAATGACTTTCGGCGAATTGGCATCGATGACTGGCGGTGGGGTTCAGACCCCGGGCTTTATGGGTCATGGTCGCCACTTCATCGGTTCTAAAAAATTCATGTCGGCTGAAGGCGGTTTAACCCGAATTGTCTGGATGCCAAAGGAATTGAAGGACGATGTAGCCGAACGTTTAAATAAAGCCGCATTCGAGTTAACCGGAATTGAAAATTTTGTTGACATGGTTTGTGATGAAACCATTGCCACTGACTCTGAAGCAGTATTGGAATTCCTGGAATCAAAGGGTCATCCAGCCCTGGCGATGGATCCGATTATGTAATTAATGGTCGTAATTAAGAATAATAAGTTATCATGAAAAAGCAGTCGCCCCTTAGCTTGTGTTAAGGGGTGGACTGTGTTAAAATAGCCTCAATTAAAAGAAAGGAGACTGAGAACATGTGTGAATCTTCAGCTTATATGATTACTCCTGAAGGAGAAACAAAGATAATGGACTATGTTGTTGATATC
>PGZR01000031.1 GCA_002841405.1 Firmicutes bacterium HGW-Firmicutes-4
GCCGCCCGGCGCATATTGATCGACACTGACCGTGCTGCAGATCAGGACATTTTTGGTATTGTCGACCTGGGCATCAGCAAAGTTCATCACCTTGACCGGGGTACCGTCGGCATTTTTGACCACTGACCCATCCCCGTTTAATTGCAGCGAGCCAAGATTATCGGAGGCTGGCGCAACGGTTTCCGCGGTGGTCCAGCTGATCGGGTTGATAACATGGGCGGTCGGCAGAACTACGCCATCAGAGCCTTCAATAGTGGGGGCCTGGGTGTTATAGGAAATAATCACCCCGGTATCGCCAGAGCCGGTGGCAAATTTGAGATTAGGGTTAGCGGCCAGGTAGTCATCGGTGATGGAATAGCCAAGCACATAGGCGGCCACCATCCGTTTGTAAACATCCGGGTGTTCTTTCATATAATCCTGGAGGATATAGATCATCACGTTGGAACCCTGAGAATGACTGGCCAGAATAAAGGGACGGCCATTGTTGTAATGTTCGATATAGTATTCAAAGGCCGCCATGGCATCGGTCAGAGGAACGCCCTTGACGATGTCCTGCTGTTCGTCCACGTCCATGGCCAGGGTCGAGCCGGCGTCATCCTGACGATAGTAGGGAGCAAAGATATTGGCCGAGGTTTCAAAGGCCGTGGCCTGGCGGTCAAAGGCCAGTTTGGACTGCTGCAGCATGACCGGATTGTCGATTTCGCAGATAATCGGATCATCAGGATTTACCTTGGCCCAGGCCGAGGGATACAGGTAGAACACATCCACCTCTTTGGTTATTTCGGTGGGAACATTGAGCCAGTGGGCACTTTGGCTGTAATCCGTGGGGACGATGGCATCCGAGGTTTCAGTCTGGGCGCCGTCTTTTTTGGCGGTGGTGCACCCGGCAAGGGCCAGACTGCCAATGATCACGGTCAGGGCAATTGATAGAATGATTTTTCTTTTCATGTTAGCTCCTTTGCTTTTTGATTTTGATATATGTAACGCACTTCAGCGATTTCAGTATAGTGGAAAAGCCGTAAAAAGTATAGAGGTATAATCGCAAAAAGAAGGAAAAATACTTCTGATTATGAAAATATTTGTCATTTGGGTAAACAATGTTAAGGCGTTGCAATTCCGGAACAGACAGTTATGAATCGGGTATATAATAAAGTAGAAAAAAAGCCGGGTTTATCACCCGACTTTAAGTTGACTCGTGCTATTAACTTTGTATTCGCTCAGGGACTAAGCGACAGATTCCGCTTTTTCAAACTGCAGCTTACGCCATAAGTAGACGGCGTACAGACAGAGGATCGCCGTCTGGATCAGCAGCAGCGTCATATTAAGGGTAGTCGCGGAATCCAGGGTGATGTTGGCAATGAAATCGTGGAGGCCGTGCCAGATAATCACCGGAATAATACTTTTGGTAAGGACCACCAGTTCAGCACAGATCAGACCAAACAGTCCGGCAAAAATAATCAGAATCAGCACATACAGCGGATCACTGCCGCTGAGGGCGGTGAAGGCATGACCGATGCCAAACAGCAGCGAAGAGGCAATGACCGCATATTTCACACCTTTGGTCTGGAGGATTCTAAACATCAGACCGCGGAAAAATAATTCTTCGTTGATCCCGACCACGGTGGCAAAGATAAAGAGAAGCCCGACTTGGGTCAGCGACAGGCTCAGATCAAAGCCGTTTATAAAAGGCAGCAGCTCCGCAGCTAAAAGCGGCAGAAAATACAGGGCCACCGGACTGATGTGACGCTCTAAGCCCCTGAAACCAAAGGCCGCCCACCCCAGTTTTGATCGGGACACCAGCAACAGCCCCAGCAGAATTGAGATCCCAAAAGACAGCGTTTGCGCAATCAGGGTTTGGGTCTCATTGAAGGCCAAAACTACACTGATGACGCCAGCGGCCGTGGCAAACAAAATCGGCAGCAGTCCCAGCAGAATAGCACTGCGCAAAGGGTGACGGCTTGAAAAAAATAGTCTCATGATTGTTCCTCTTCTTTCCTGGTAAACAAATTTAGATAACCCTTAAAGGCATCCATCAGGATCATTTCGATTTCTTCGTGACTGAAATGACATTGATTGGTTGCTACCAGCGAGGCAATCCCGTGGGTTAACAGCCAGATATCAACATAGAGTTTTTTGGAATGGTCGTGATTTAACCCCGTCATCCCGGCAATCAGTGCGATCACTTCCTGATTATCGTCCCCGGCAATCATATCCATCGGGCTGTCAACATGAAGCGCCTCGGACATAAACAGCAGTTTAAAAAGATTCTTTTCTTCGCTGGCAAAACGGATGTAGGCCAGACCCATCCCTAAAAAGGGGATACGATGATTCATGCCATCCAGCATATAGGTATTAAAATAATCCTCGACCTTTTGATAAAGGGCCGTTTTTAAATTATCCATATTCTGAAAAGTCCGAAAGACCGGCTGGATCGAACAGCCCAGGATTCTGGCAATTTCTCGGGCATTTAACCCTTCGATACCGGAGGTTCTGGTAATTTCCAGCGCCACATCGAGGATGGCATCTTCTTTAATTTTTATTTTAGGCGGCATGGTGTGTAGTCCTTTCAAAAAAAATTACAAGATATGTAACGCGCGATACATAACATATGATATTTTATATTCTATAGGCTGGAAAAGTATTTGTCAATAAAAAAATCTCTGGAATGATCATTGAATAAATCCCGCCATGCAACACGATTGATCCACTTTTGCAAAGACCGATTTTATGCTAAAATAGTTAAAATAACATATTTAAATAAAATTTTGCATCTGCAAAGGAGAACGTTATGAATTTATCATGGGTAACCGTCACGGTTAAAGATCTGGATGAATCGATCCGCTTTTATACTGATGTTGTCGGTTTGACGGTAGAGAGCCGTCGGCCGGCCGGACCGGGAATGGAACTGGCCTTTTTAGGGGACGGCGAAACCAAGCTGGAACTGATTTGCAATCAAGCCGTCTCGGAGTTTAGCATCGGCGCCAGTATTTCGCTGGGCTTTGAAGTGGACTCATTGGATCAAACCATGGCGGCGTTAAAAGAGAAGGGCATTGCCCTGCACAGCGGCCCGTTTCAGCCGGCTCCGCACATCAAGTTTTGCTTTATCACCGATCCCAATGGGTTGATGATTCAGCTGCTGGAACACCTGGCATAATCGCTGCAAAAATTAGCAACGCAATATTAAAAGACACCAGTGTTATAAAGAAAAAACTTTAAGCAATCATGTAATTTTAAAAGCCAAAAGATCAAGGGAGTAAGTTTTCCCTTGATCTTTATTTTTTTGATCTCAACCTGAAAATAGATTAAGAGCGGTAACGATGAAAACGACAGACAGAAGATTTTAGTTCAAATTAAAATAGTGGCAGGACTGTCAGGAAAGAGGTAAATAAAGGAAAAACGCCAGCATGGTTGAGATGGTTTCCTTTTTATGAGGTACATTATTCATGACGATAAAAACGTCTTAAATAAAAACTTTAAGGAAAGGAATGGTAACGGTTATGAATGGTTTAAGAAGAAAAAATGAGTTTGGAGAGATCAGGTTCGAAATAAAACCGGCTATGTTTCGGGTACAATGTCCGCATCGGGCGGGATGCCCCTATTTTGGGGAGAACAGACCGATTGTGAAAAAACGGCGGTGTTATGGACGGCTTTTTGATCTGGCCAATACCAATGGTGTTGTTTGGTTTCGTTATCGATGTCAGCGGACAAAGCGTGTGATGTTGATGAAACAAATGGGTGCAAAACTGATCTTTGGAGATGAAGGTGACTAGGATCAAGATCCGGACATGCGTATTCCTGAAAAATTTTACCAGTTCCGATGTCCAATTTGCGGACAATGGATTCTGGATGTTTACAAAGAAGCGGGTGGATTCTTATTTGAATTCAAATGCCCGACTCACCGAGAGATCGTTATCTGGTGCGGAGCCAGCCAGACCGATCGAGCTGGAGCTGGCTGCTGTGGCTACCGGTGAGTGCAGCAACAGCCGATGCCCCGAAGCTTGGTCAATTCAGTCAGCTTCAGAAAGGGTTGGCCGCGGTCTTTAAAGGTGATCCGGTGATTTCCAATCGCAGCCGGGTAATGCGGCTGCCGGGATTTTACCATAATAAAAAAGAGCCGGTACTGGTGACTTGTCTAAATTTGATCTCAGCTTCGCTATACCCAGACCGATATTCGGAAGGCCATGCAGCGTGTCACGCCGTCGCCCGCTGATCGGTCACCAGCACCGGTCGCTCCGGCAACCTCCAAGCAGTCTGGTAACAGTACGACAGTAGTCAGTAGCGCTGAGTTTTACCTGATGCAGGAGATATTGATCCGCAGCGGATGATCAAGAACTGTGATTTTCTGATGCATGCCAAAGACGCAGCGCCAACCTTAAGCGAACCGCTTTGGTATGCCATGATCACCCAGTTAGCCGGATGGGGTGGCGGTGGCGCAGGATATTTTGCTGGGCCGAGCCAATGTTTCCAATATTCCCTGGCAGAATCTCGGGGATCGTTTTAAAACGGCGGAACTGTTTGGAATTCTGGGCAATATCTTTGCCGATCTGCCTTCCAAATCGATTGAGGACAGTGGACTCTTTAAAAGTATCACCGGCGAGGATTTTATCACCGCCGAGCGCAAAAACAAAGACCCGTTTTCTTTTAAAGCCACGGCCCGACTGGTGTTTTCATGCAACAGCCTGCCTAAAAATCTTGGCGACCGCTCCGAGGCTTTTTATCGACGTCTGATCATCGTGCCCTTTCTGCCGCCCAAACCGTTGGAGCAACGGGATCTTCATCTCAAGGATAAGCTAAGGGAGGAAGCGGCCGGTATTTTAAACTGGGCGCTGGTAGGTCTGGCACGGTTACAGGCCAACCATTATTGTTTTAGTCAATCCCCACAAAGTGCCGCCGACTTGGATGCTTATCGGATTGCTGGTAGCTCGGTACTGTCGTTTGTCGATGAACTTTGCAGCATTGATCTCAGTATCCAGGTACCGGCCACCGAACTGTATCATGCCTATCATCAGTATTGCCAGGATTCAGGACTGCGGCCGGTGAGTCAGAAGCGGTTCTGGATGGAATTAAAAGAAGCTTATCCGGAACTGGAAAAAGTGAAAGAATCGGTGACCCGGCGAATCATGTACAGTGGGATTGCCCTGTTTGATTTTGAAACAGCTGCCTGAAATTATGGGTGTCCAGCGTAAAAATAGCGATAAACACCCAAAACAGATCATTTTCAAAACAACAGGAAAGGGTTGTTTGGCATATTAGCGCCATTGGAAAGGGTTTTTCCTATTATGGTGAAATGATTTTTTTAAAATTTAATAACCATAACCGCAAAAAAATAAGGCCAACCCTTTCCACCCTTTCCAAACCGACGAGGCACTGTCGATTTTGCCTCACCTATTCGGAGGATAAAACTAAATAAAAATACGAGGAGGACACGATGAAAGCTTTAAAAAAAGAACGGATCCGGTTAACTGGCCAGATATTTCGCAACAGTCAGTATCTTCGCAATTATCAGAACCAACTGGCGCTCATTTACAGTACTACCCCGGAAACCATCACCGATCCCAAGCTGGGGCTCACCGTTGATGAGGTCAACACCGCCATGGCCGGGATGATTGAACAAGCGATCTTCGCACCGGACGGACAGCTCCTGACCGCCAAGGTCAAAGCGGAACTGGTCATCACCGACAAATCGCCATTTTCGATGAGCTAGCGCGAGCGGTGCTGCGGCACGGCCGGCGTATTCACTAAGGGCGATCATTGATCGCCCGCCCCGCTGGGGCAATCCACCACAAATAAGAAAGGAAAGTTAAATGAACATCGATATTAAAAAAACTCAAACAGCACTTAATGACCGGGGTTATGGCCCCTTGAAAGTTGATGGTAAAGCTGGCCCCAAAACCAAAAATGCGGTGGCGGCTTTTCGGAAAGATGTCGGCCTGGAACCCGATGGGCTGGTGGGGTCGCTCACCAAAAACCGGTTGTTTCGGGACCAGTTGTCAGTCATTTCACTGGACGGCGATGGCTCCACGCCGCATTTTGCCCGGGCAGAATTTGCCTGTGACTGTCAGGGCGAATATTGCGACGGTTTTCCCGGGGCCATGGATCTGGGACTGATGCTGAAGCTGGAAACGCTGCGTAACGCGCTGGATGCTCCGGTTATTATTACCTCAGGGCTTCGCTGCGAAACCCGCAACACCGAGGTGGGTGGCATCCTCCAGTCTAAACACCGCATCGGTCAGGCGGCCGATCTTTTAGCTCCGGGGATCGCCCACCTGCTCGACGTCACCCTGCTAGGCGGGGCTGGGGCGCCACTGCGGGTGGCAATGATTGGTTTTTACCTCTCCAACGAAGGACTGAGTATCCTGGAAAATCTCGGCCGGCTGGGGGTGCCTCTGCCGAAACGCCTGGCAGCGGTGATTCGGGAGCTCGGAGAGGAGGAGACGAAACAAAAAAATAAGCGGTAGCGCCTGGATCAATAGGATCAAATTGAACAAACCCATCGGGGATCAAACCGGTGGGTTTGTTTTTTAGTTGCTGATTTTTCAAAGTATTTGTTTTTTTTGTCAAATAAATGTTAGATTAAACGGATGGGTGGGTATGATGATGATGATGTATAAACAAATGTTTCTTTAACTTCACACATTAAAATTAAAAAACGAATGGTTGTTACTTTATGGTTTGGTCGTATTATTGAAACCCAAAATTTAGATTGATTGGAGAAATTATCATGAAAAACAAACGATTCTATTGGTGTCTCTTTTTTGTATTGATTTTTCTGTGTGTACCGATGCCAGCATTGGCCGCTAACGACGCTATTGGAGTAGCCTATCGGGGGCACGTTCAGGATTTAGGGGATGTCCCGGCCGATGGGACCTGGGTGGACAGTCCGGAAATTATCGGAACCGTCGGCCAGTCCAAACGGATTGAGGGCTTTGAAATCAAATTGACCGGGGAAATACCGTCCGGACTAGAGCTATGTTATAATGTTCACGTCCAGAACAAGGGTTGGCTTTACGATGTAAACGATGCCACAACCTGGCCGAAAGATGGGGAATACGCCGGCACTCGGGGGGACAGCCTCCGGATTGAAGCCGTTAAAATCATCCTGACCGATGCGGACGGTCAACCGGTTTCCGATTACAGCGTTTTGTACCGGGGCCATGTTCAGAACGTTGGGGATCTGCCGGAAGATGAAACCCAGTGGATCAAGGATGGCGAGCAGCTGGGCACTGTTGGGAGTTCTCTGCGGCTGGAAGCCCTGGTGGTGAAAGTCGAAAAAAACGAGACGAATCTGTCAGCCTATGTAGCGTTATTGGCTCAAATTGATGAGCTGAACGAAGGGGATTTTACCACCCCGTCGTGGGCAACCTTACAAACGGCACTGGAGGATCACCCAATGACCGTCGACAACTCACAGCTAGAAGTCGATGATGCTGTGATGAGCATCCAAACCGCCGTTGAAGGACTGGTTAAAAAAGCCGATCCGGTGGTCTATGAGACGGCCGGGACCTACGGGCCGGAAACAGAAATTCTGAGCATCGATGGCGATGTGAAAATTTGCGCCGATGGGGTGATCCTCCAGAATCTGCTGATCCATGGGGATTTAACCATTAGCGAAGCCGTCGGGGATGGTGATGTTACCCTGAATAACGTAACGGTAGAGGGTGACACCGTGTTCCGCGGCTGTGGCATCAACAGCATCCATATCAATGGGGGCAGCTATAAGAGTATTCTGGTGGAGAAAACCCCCACCGGACAGGTGCGGATTGTCGCCCTTGATGTGAACGGTCTGGAAGTGGTGATTTCCGAAGATGCTACCGGACAAGTCGTGATTCTAGAAGGCCAATTTGAGAGTGTAACAGCGAATGCCCCCAATATGAAATTGACCACCCAGGGGAAGGACACGTCCATCGGCAATCTGACGGTGGGAACAGAAGGAGAGGGCAGCACGGTTACTCTGAATAGTGGAACAACGGTGGATGACCTGGTGCTCGATGGAACGGCTGCGGTGAAAGGCCAGGGGACGGTTCATCGAGCTGAAGTCAATGCCGATGGCGTTGTCTTTGCAAGTAAACCAGATTCCTATACCGTCGATCCGGAAGTGGTTATCCCACCGGAGTTTCCGCCAACGGGCGGTGGAGGTGGAGTTGTTACTCCAGTTTCGGTCACGGGGGTGAGTTTGAACAAAACCGTTGCCACTGTCAATAAAGATGGTGCAGAAACCCTGACGGCGACAGTCGCACCAGCTAATGCTGCTAATAAGGCAGTCAGCTGGAGCTCAGATAATGAGAGCATTGCTACCGTGGATACGGATGGCAAGGTGACTGGTGTTGCTGAGGGCACGGCGATCATTATGGTTACCACCGCTGATGGTAATAAAACCGCAACCTGTACTGTCACAGTAAAAGACCTGAATCCGGCAATAACCGGCGTGACCCGGCCTGTTTATGGGGCAATAGCGGAGGCTGCCATTGATGAGACCGCTCAATATTCGGGAACCATTCAGTGGCGCTTAAAAGATGGGGACTCGCTGGCAGCTGGAGGTGCCTTTGCAGCATCAACGACCTATGTAGCTACCATCACCCTGACTTTGAAAGACCCCTATACCACAGCGGATATCTCGGCGGATTTCTTTACAGTGGCTGGGGCAATAGTCAGCAATGCGGTCAATTCGCTAGAAGTTATCGCGGAGTTTCCGCCAACGGGGGTATTTCAAATTGATGAAAATGGAATGATCACCGCCTACTCTGGAGCCGGTGGCAATGAGACCATTCCAGATACGGTAAATGGGATTACCGTAACCGGTATTGGAGTGAGAGCGTTTTATGGAAATACTACACTGACAGGAATTACCATCCCCGCCAGTGTCACGACGATTGGCGGCAATGGTGCCTTTGCTAATTGCGGTGAATTGACCACGGTGACCTTTGCCGAGGGTTCTGTATTGGAAACTATTGGTGAATATACCTTCTATTCTTGTTCGAAATTGGGAACCATTACCATTCCCGCCAGTGTCACGATGATCGGCGAAGGCGCGTTTTATAGGTGTGCGGGATTGACTACGGTGACCTTTGCCGGGGAATCTGCACTGGAAACCATTGGTGTTGATACCTTCTATGAATGTACCATGCTGACAGGGATTACCATTCCCGCCAGTGTCACTTCGATTGGTGTTTCTGCGTTTTCTGGTTGTCTGAAATTGGAAACCATTACCATCCCTGAAAGCGTTACGTCGATTGGCAATAGTGCCTTTGCTAATTGCAAGGAATTGACTACGGTGACCTTTGCCGGGGATTCAGTTCTAGAAAGCTTTGGTGCAGATAGCTTCTTTAGATGTACCAAACTAACAGGGATTATTATCCCAGCAAAGGTTACGACAATTGGTAACAGAGCATTTGCAGGTTGCTGGAAATTGGCCACAGTGACCTTTGCCGGGGAATCTACGCTGGAAACCATCGGTGAAGATTCATTCATTAGCTGTAACTCGCTGACAGGGATTACCATCCCTGCAAGTGTCAAGACGATTGGCAACGGTGCATTTAATTCTAGCGCGGTATTGACTACGGTGACCTTTGCTGGGGAATCTACGCTGGAAACCATTGGTGAAGATGCTTTCAATTTCAGTGAAGCGCTGACAGGAATTATTATCCCCGCCAGTGTTACGTCGATTGGCAATGATGCATTTTATCATTGTGGGGAATTGACTTCGGTGACCTTTGCCGGGGATTCTGTGCTGGAAACCATCGGTGAAGGAGCCTTCTATGATTGTCTTAAATTGGGAACCGTTACCATCCCTGCCAGTGTCAAGACGATTGGCAACCGTGCATTTAAGACTTGCACGGGATTAACAACGGTGACTTTTGCCGGGGATTCAGCGCTGGAAACCATCGGTGAAGATGCCTTCTATGAATGTACCGTACTGACCGGGATTACCATCCCCAAAAATGTCACGACGATTGGTAGCGATGCATTTTATGGTTGTGAGGGATTATCTACGGTGATCTTTGCCGAGAATGCAGTGCTGACAACCATTGATCAATATACCTTCAATGGATGTACTGCACTCAAAGCGATCACTATTCCTGCCAGTGTTACATTAATTGATAATTATGCATTTCGATTTTGTACGGGAATGACCCTCACATTTAAAGGAGATGCGCCGACAGTGGGAACTAGTGAGGCCATCCCAGCCGACACCATCATTCAATATTACTCGGGTAAAACCGGATTTACTGTCGCTGACTGGCCGGGCTATATCCTGATAGAAATTTAATAGTGGTGGCCACGGGAATTCGCTTTTAACGGAAAGAATAGTGGGAACTGCAGAAATGTGGACCGGATGACACTTATACGTCGAGTTGGAACTGTCAATTTGATGATGTTAAAATAGGGGTTGGGTCTGATCATGTTTTTCACGTAGACGGTAGGCCTATCGCAATAAATACAAACCGCCTTGGTGAGTCGATTTGATCGACTTACCAAGGCGGTTTTGTGTGCGAACTTTTTTTAGAACACAAGGGAACGGAGATATTGGGCAATTTAATAAATAGGCTTTTATCAAAGTCATATTAAAAATAAACCGATCAGGTGAGGCGAAAATGAAAGATCAATAAATTCAAGCAGTCATCGACAGTAAGGACTGAGTATCCTGGAAAATCTTGGCCCGCTGGGGGTACCCTTGCCGAAACGTCTGGCTGCAGTGATTCGGGAGCTCGGAGAGGAGGAGACAAAAAAGAAAAAATAAGCAGCATCACCTGGATCAAAAGGATCAAATTGAACAAACCCATCGGGGATCAAACCGGTGGGTTTGTTTTTGTGGTGCGCCCGGGGAAGCCGGGTGATCTATTATTTTGGCAAGCAGTGCAGCGCATTGGTGAAAAGTTAACATTGGTCAGAAAAGTGAATAGAGAGAATACCCGGGGCGGAAAAAGTGTGATTTGAGATAGCCATCTTTCAATAAAAAGCGTATACTTATAAGTACATGCAAAATGAATCTGCCCGGGGCGGATAAAATAGACCAAGAAATCAGGAGAAAAAATGATCACAGGCGAAGTGAAAAATAAAGTCGATAAAATTTGGACCGATATCTGGGCCGGGGGGATCTCCAATCCCCTTACTGTTATTGAACAGCTGACCTATTTGATGTTTATCCGGTCACTGGACGAAAAAGAACTGGAAAACGAAAGCTTTGAAAATCTCACCGGGGAACCGATGCCCAAGATTTTCCCCCAGACCGAAGCCGGCCAGAACCTGCGCTGGAGTCAATTCAAGGAGAAGGACCCCCGGGTTATTTTTGAGACCATCAGCCAGCAGGTCTTTCCCTTTATCAAAAACATGAACGGCGAGGCAAAAACCGCTTTTTCCAAATATATGGACGATGCCATGTTTTTAATGCCCACCCCCCAGGTGCTCCAGAAAGTCATCACCGGCCTGGATGAATTGTATGAACATGATTTAACCGGCCGGGACATGCAGGGCGATCTGTACGAGTACATGCTGGGCAAACTGGCCACCGCCGGCCAGAACGGCCAGTTCCGCACCCCCCGACAGATTCGGGAACTGATGGTGCGGCTGATTGCGCCAACCCCGGACGACATGATCTGCGACCCGGCCTGCGGCACCGCCGGCTTTCTGGTCTCCACCGCCGAGTACATCCGGGAAACTTATGAAGCGAAAATGACCGCTGAGCAGTGGCAGCATTTTGACAAAGAAGCCTTTTCCGGCTTTGATACCGACCGCACCATGCTGCGGCTCTCGGCGATGAACCTGATGCTCCACTCCATTACCAATCCCCATATCGACTACAAGGACAGCCTGTCCAAACAGAACGAGATCGCCAGCAAATACGACGTGATCCTCGCCAACCCGCCGTTTAAAGGAACTGTCGATGCCGAAAGCATTCATGACAATTTAAAAGCGGTGTGCAGCACTAAAAAAACCGAACTGCTGTTTATTGCGCTGTTCCTGCGGATGCTCAAGAAAGGCGGCCGCTGCGCCTGTATTGTACCGGACGGGGTTTTGTTCGGGGGATCAAACGCCCATAAAGCACTGCGTCAGGAACTGGTTGAGAACCACCAGCTCCAGGCCGTTATTTCCATGCCCTCTGGCGTGTTCAAACCCTACGCCGGCGTTTCCACCGCCATTCTGCTCTTTACCAAAACCGGCGCCGGAGGCACCGACCAGGTGTGGTTCTACGACATGAAAGCCGATGGCTATAGCCTTGACGATAAACGCAACGAGATTACCGACAATGATATCCCGGATATCATTGCCCGTTTCCATAACCTAGAAAATGAAGTGGGCCGAGCCAAAACTGAGCAGTCCTTTTTCGTCGCCAAGCAGGAGATTGTCGACAACGACTACGATTTATCCATCAACCGCTATAAAGAAGCCATCTACGAGCAGATTGAATACGATGCCCCGGAAGTGATTATGGCTCGGCTGGATGAGCTGGCTCTGGATATCAGCGCGAAGATGGAAGAACTGCGGGAGATGATTGGATGAGTCAGTGGGAAATGGTGAAGTTGGGGGATGTGTGTGATATTCTTGATTCTATGAGAATCCCTATTACTTCGACAGATAGAAAATCAGGTATTTATCCATACTATGGTGCAAATGGTATTCAAGATTATATAGATGAGTACATTTTTGATGATGAATTGGTTCTGCTTGCGGAAGATGGCGGTAATTTTGGTTCAAAATCAAGACCAATTGCATATCGTGTATCCGGAAAGTGTTGGGTTAACAACCATGCACATGTTTTAAAACCAAAAGAAATGTTAGACGTTGATTATTTGTGTTATTCAATAATGTTCTATGATGTTTCCAAAATAATTAGTGGAACAACAAGAGCAAAGCTTAATCAAGCAGCCATGAGGAAAATGTCTATCCCACTCCCACCAATAGCAATCCAGCAGAAAATCGCCAAAACACTGGATACTGCCGCTAATTTGCTGAAGCTCCGCAAACAGCAGCTGGCCGAGCTGGATCTGCTGATCCAGTCAGTATTCTATGAAATGTTTGGCGATCCGGTGAGGAATGAAAAGGGTTGGGAAATTTATAGCTTTGAGAGAATTATTGATTTTATGACGTCTGGTTCACGAGGGTGGGCAAAGTATTATTCAGAACAAGGCGAGTTTTTCATTACAATAAAAAATGTTAAAAACGGCAAATTAATTAAGGATAACATGCAGAAAATTTTGGCTCCTAATAACAAAGAAGCGTTGAGAACTAGGGTTCAAGAAAATGATTTATTAATTAGCATAACCGCAGATTTAGGCAGAACGGCTGTTGTAGACAAAGACACTGCTCAAAATGGTGCTTTTATTAATCAACATTTATGTTTGATAAGATTAGATTTTAAAAAGATTGTTCCAATCTTTTTAGCTATTTTTTTGGAAAGTCCAGGTGGGCAAAGCCAATTTCAAAAGAAAAATCAAGTTGGCGTGAAATCTGGTTTGAATTTTGAGGCAATTAAAAGTCTAAGAATACCCATTCCGCCGCTTTCCCTACAAGCCCAATTCGCCGCCACCGTCGAAAAAATAGAACAGCAAAAAGCCTTAGTCCAGCAATCCATCGATGAAACACAAACCCTGTTTGACAGCCTGATGAGACGATATTTTGAGTGAGGTAGAAAATGTATAAATTAATCTCAACCGTGTTTATGTTAAACGACATCAGAACAACTAAGGAGCTCATAGAATTAGCAAAAAAGAATCAAGAAGCAGCATCGGTATTATTAATGGGTTTATTGCCTTTTCTTGCGTTAGAAATAGATGGTTCCTTGAATTTGTTAAAAACCATGGGGATTGAGTTGAATGATTTACCAATATCGATGGACTATCAAGATACTTTAAAAAAAGTTAGAATCAAGTCAAAACTATACAGAGAAAAAACGAAAAAGAACATTGGTAGTATCAAAAAAATTCGCATTGGACAAAATGAAGTGTTTTCAAATGCTTTAAAATTTAAGTTCTTTAAAAAAATGAATTGGTTTTATGATCTTGGAACCTATAAATATAAAGATATTTATATTGGTAATACATATCTTTATATTTGGCATTTTGATGGAATTGATAACGTAATGGAAAGTATTAATATTAATGAACAACAGGGGGAAACAATACAGAATTTTGCTGAAGCGATGGGTCAACTAATTGGTATTGTGGAAGCAAGTTCTACCCAAATACCGTATTATGAAAATCATAGTTTAAAGGGTGTTATACCTGGTGTGAATTTAAAAGACTTTAATATTAGCAAAATAAATACGGCAATATTTAAAAATGAAATAGATAAAGATTGTGTATTGCTTTTATTTAATCTGTTATGTTCAGTTAATTTTGTGGAGTTTTACTTAAAAAACATTTTTAATAACGAGAACAGTCTTTATTTTAGAATAAAATATTTAATATACTACTTTGTTGTTTCAAGCTTAGAGAGTTTAGCGAGATATTCAGAACAAAATATGGATATTCAAACAGGGTTAGACAAATTTGAAGACGAAATAAAAAAAACAGCAAGTTTTAAAAATTTAGATTTTTGTAATTGTATGCGGCATTATGGTATTACTGAGTTAACTTTACCAGAAAAATACATCAATTTAAACGAGCCACTCCTAGGTTTGATACAAGCTCATTTTAAACTGGATTCACTGGAATTTATTAATCAATTGGATGAGCTTTTAATAAGACAATCTGAAATGTTGAGTCATTGGATCATGAAAAGTCCAGTCTCGTCAAAACAATCTTAAAACACCTTATTTTTCCGCTACTTTATCAAGTCGATATGATATATGAAATCAACTTGATATGAAGGATCTTATACTGATAAATTTTCAATTCTTAGAAAGTCGAAGAAAAAAACCTTAGATACCAGGCTAAACTAACTTAGAAAAATAACACTCATCCCAAAAATGGACAGCGTTAGCTGGTAAACTAAAAAGTGCAGCTTAGTCGAAAAGTGGTTGATTGGATAATAAACTGAGCGATGTGAAAGCGTTAATTTATTTTGCTTAACAAGACAGGAAGCTTTTTATCAGGTCGTTCAGTAGATCGTGAAAGAAAATACTTGAAGGAGCATCATCATGAATGAAGATATGAAAGGTTTGAATATTAGAAACAGCACGGCAGAATTTTTGATGTTTACCGGCGATACCGGATCCGATTCCATTGAAGTGATGGTTGCCGATGAAAATGTCTGGCTAACTTAGGATATGATTGGTACCCTTAATAATAAGGGCCGATCCACCATTACGAATACTTGAAAAATATTTTTACTGATGGCGAATTATAAAGAAAACTTAACTTGTCGGAAATTCCGACGAGTTGCGAACAATAGAAAAGCCAATAACATGAAGTTCTATAACCTGGAAGCGGCTACTTAAACCATTGTAAGGATCAGTCAAAACGTCGCAAATAAAATCCAAGGTTCCAAAAAAGCCAAAAATTGGAACTATAAAAATCCATCGTTCTAAAAAAGCCAAAAATTGGAACTCAGAATAGCTGAAATACGCTTTTACCAGCCACCAGAAAATCGCCATCAAGTCATTATCAAAACGAGGTAAGCCGATGTCATCAAATTTTGAATACCTGGAAAATCAACCTGAATATATCCTCTTCGCTGCCGCCTGCATCGAAGCCGAGCGGATCTTTTCCTCCTCACCCGCCATGTGCGCGGTGGGCTGTCGCAAAGCCCTGGAACTGGGGGTGAAATGGGTCTATTCGGCCGATACTACCATCGAAATGCCCTACAAGGATAATCTCCAGTCGCTGATTCATGAACCAAGCTTCCGCTTTGCGGTGGTTGACGATACCTGGAAAAAGATGCCCTTTATCATTAAGCTGGGGAATCTGGCGGTGCATACCGAAAAATCCGTATCCAAAAGCGATGCGGTGCTGGCCTTGAAGGGTCTTTTTGAGTTTGTCCAGTGGATTGACTACTGCTACGGCGCCAATTATAGGGAACGTTTTTTTAGGGAAACCGCCATCCCCCAGGTGAAAGTGGTGGTGGACGAGGTCAAAATCAAAGAGCAGGAAAGCCTGATTTTTCTGAAAGACAGCGAAATCGATGCCCTGCGCAAAAAGATCGCGGTCTTGTCCGGCCAGTATACCGCCGAGAAAGATCAGAATCAGGAACACCGCGCCTTCAGCGCTGATGATCTGTCCGAATTCAACACCCGGAAAACCTATATCGATGTGGATCTGAAATTGCTGGGCTGGACCTTTGGCGACGACGTTTTGGAAGAGGTGAAAGTCGATGACATGGCCGGAAAGCCCGGTCAGCCCGGCTATGTGGACTATGTGCTGTACGGCAAGGACGGGCTGCCGCTGGCGGTGATTGAAGCCAAGCGCACCAGCAAGGACCCCAACATCGGCCGGCAGCAGGCGGTGCTTTATGCCGACTGTCTGGAAAGAAAGTTTGGCCGACGGCCGATGATCTTCAATACCAACGGTTTTGAAACCTATTTCTGGGACGATCAAAGCTATCCCCAGCGGGGGGTCAGCAGTGTTTTTGGCAAGGCTGATCTCCAGAAACTGATGAATCGCCGGCAGGAACGAAAGGATCTGAATACCATTGCCATCAGCAATAGCATCACCGACCGGTATTATCAGAAGGAAGCCATCAAAGCGGTGTGCGACAGCATCACCCAGGGTCATCGCCGCAATCTGCTGGTGATGGCCACCGGCACCGGTAAAACCCGTACCGCCTCCAGTCTGGTGGATGTGCTGTCCCGGGGCGGCTACGTCACCAATATTCTTTTTCTGGCAGACCGTACCGCCCTGGTCAAACAGGCTCGGGACGATTTCAAAAATTATCTGCCCCATATGTCCCTCTGCAATCTGCTGGCCAACAAGGAAGACAAGAACGCCCGGATTGTTTTTTCCACCTATCCGACGATGCTTAACGCCATCGATAATGAAAAAAACGACGCCGGTCAGCGGCTGTTTACCCCGGCTCATTTTGATCTGATTATCATTGATGAGAGCCACCGCAGCATTTTCAAAAAATACCGCACTATCTTTGACTATTTCGATGCCATTCTGGTGGGACTGACCGCCACGCCCAAAACCGATGTGGATCACAACACCTATGATTTCTTCGAAATGGCCGATGGCGTTCCCACCTATGCCTACGATTACGAAACGGCGGTGAACAAGGACCATGTCCTGGTGCCCTACTACAACATCGAAACCACCACCGCTTTTCTGGAACACGGCATCGCCTATGACGATTTGTCCGAAGCCGATAAGGATCGCTTTGAAAAGGACTTCATCGAGGATGACGGCAGTCTCCCGGATTTTATTCCGTCACCCCAGCTCAATACCTTTGTCTTCAATGAGAAAACTGTCGACTGTGTGCTCCAGGACCTGATGGAAAACGGCATCCGGGTGGCTGGTGGCGACCGCATCGGCAAGACCATCATCTTTGCCCAGAACAAGCATCATGCCGAGTTTATTCTGAAACGGTTTAATCAGCTGTATCCGCATCTTAAAGGGAGTTTTGCCAAACGGATCACCTGTGAGGATACCTATGCCCAGACCATCATCGATGATTTCAAGATTAAGGAAAAAGTGCCCCATATTGCCGTGTCGGTGGATATGATGGATACCGGGATTGATGTGCCGGAATGCGTCAATCTGGTGCTGTTCAAGAAAGTGCGCTCCAAGACCAAATTCTGGCAGATGATCGGACGGGGAACCCGGCTGTGTCCGGGGCTGGCATGTGTGGACAGCAAAGAGGGGGACTACCCGGACAAACGGCGGTTTTTTATCTTTGATTATCTGGGAAATTTCGAATTTTTCCGGGCCCATAAAGAAGGGTTGGAAGGGAAGGAAACCCTCTCAATCAGCGAAGCCGTCTTTGCCAAACGGGTGCGGATCATTTTGCATCTCCAGGCCAGCCCGTTTGCCGGGGACGATTATCAGCATTGGCGCAGTGAGCTGGTGGGACTGGTCCATAAACAGATCCAACACCTCAATACTGAGCTGATTGCAGTGAAATTGAAGCTGCAGTTTGTTGAAAAATTCAAGCAACAGAAGGCCTTTATCTGCCTCAGCGAGCAGGCCAAACACGATCTCATCGCCGAGATTGCCCCGCTGGTGTTTATGGAAGACACCGACGAATATGCCAAACGGTTTGACAACTTTATGTATGGCCTGATCCTGGCCCAGATCGAAGCCCTGCCGAGTTTTAAAACCGCGAAACGCCAGCTCTGCAATCTGATGGGGGAGCTGGAGAAAAAGATTTCCATCCCGCAGATCAAGGCCAAGCTGCCGCTGATTCAGACCGTCACCACCGACGCGTTCTGGGCTTCGGCGAATATTTTATTATTTGAAAAGGTCCGGGCGGAGCTGCGGGATCTGATGATGTTTCTCGTCGATGAGGTCGATCAAAAGAAGCCGGTGATCACCAATCTTTATGACCCGGTGCTGGTGCGAACTGAAGGGTTGGTCATGGAAGCGGCCTATGACTATGGCGATTACCGGATGAAGGTCAACCGTTATGTCAACGATCATAAAGATGCTATGGCCATCTGGAAACTGCGTAATAACAAACCCTTGAACCAGGCGGACTTTCAGATGCTGGAAAACATCCTGACCAAAGAGTTGGGCACCCAGGCAGATTATCAGCGGGAGTATGGCGAAACGCCCTTTGGTCTGCTGATTCGCAAAATTGCCAAGCTGGAGCACGAGGCCGCCATGGCAGCCTTTTCGGAATTTATTGATGACCAGTCCCTGGATCAGCTGCAGGTTGTTTTTGTGAATAAGGTCATTGATTACGTGGAGCAGAATGGCTACATCGAAAACGTCACCGAACTGATGAAACCGCCCTTTGATAAACCCCTGAGCTTCAGCCGGCTGTTTGATGCGAACAAGCAGGCGCGGCTGGTGGAGATTGTGAAAGGGGTTAGGGAGAATGCGGTTCGGATTGGGTGAGGGGAGAAAAAAGCAAGTTACCTGTACCGGATTTGGTAATGGTAATGTGGGATAATGTTTGTGTAAATCGTTCGTTTAAAAGCGATTGAAGAGAAAAAATTTCAGGAGGAAAAATGATGAATATATGGCTGCATCGAATTTCACACTGTTATGAGGTCGCAAAACCCTTGTTGGAACAGAATTATTTGACCATCGGTTTTGCTGATTATGTCAAAGACTTTTTAAAATATGGTGGTGACAACAAAGCTGTTTGGGATCACTTTGAAGCTGACATTGAATCTATTTATGGAGCAAGCTTTCGACCACGTCATAATTTAAAAAAATTTCTGTTTGAATTTGAAGTGGGTGATCAGGTAGTAATCCCATTATGGGGAGCGTTTTCTGTTTATAAAATCATAGAAACAGCTAAACCATTAACCAGTTTGCCCAAAGAAGTGTTGGAAAAAATGAATTCCAAGGTTTTTATTGATAAGGACGGTTTATTATCAGTTAGACGAAATGGAACAGACATTGCAGAAATAGATCTTGGCTTTTTTATTCAGGTTGAACCAGTCAAACTGAATATTCCCCGAGATGGCTATTGCAGTTCCGCGTTGATTTCCCGCATGAAGATCCGTCAGGCAACGGCAAACATCAGCGATCTGGTGCTAGTTGTGAATGATGCCGTCAATCGTGCTCATACCAACAATCGGATAGATTTTCATTACGAAGCAAGCAAGGCAATGCGAAAAGTTCTGATTAATACAATTCTGGATAAACTGAATGACCGGGATTTTGAAAAACTGGTTCAGTGGTACATGAAAAAAATTGGTGCAACTGAAACCACGATTCCAGCCAAAAATGAACCGGGAAAATATGATGGGGCGGATGCCGATGTCATTGCGAATTTTGAGCTCTTAAAGTGTATCATTTATGTTCAGGTCAAACACCATGTCGGGTTCACATCAGACTGGGCAGTAAATCAGATCGCTCGATATAAAAAACAAAAAGATGTACCCGATGACGCTTATACACGCATGACCTGGGTGGTCACCAGTGCCGAATTTACTGATGAAACTAAGAATAAAGCCCAGTTAGACGGTGTACGTTTGATCGATCAACATGAGTTTGCGAATATGCTGATTGATGCAGGTCTTGATGGGATTAATAATGCGTTTAGTTAAACTATAGGAGAATTAAAAATGGCAAAATATTCAGGCTATACAGATCGACCAGCGGTGACAATTAATGAAGATTTGTTTAATATCGAAAAGTATATTCAGGGTTTATCAAGATTTATATTGGAGTGCAATACCCCAATGACAATCGCCATTCAGGGAGACTGGGGAAGTGGCAAGACCAGTTTTATGAATATGATAAAAGGTGAGATTGAAGACAAAGTCGTTGTTTCATGGTTCAATACCTGGCAATACTCTCAATTCAATATGGGCGATGAGATTTCATTATCACTTATTAGACAATTGATCAACACCTTACCGGGACTGGATGAAAAAACGAGCGATTCAATGAAAAAAATAATTAATGGTGTGGCAAAGGTTATAAAAGCAGGGGCGATTGTTGCTGCAGAAATTGGTGGTTTTGGTAACGTGGCTGAAGGTGTTGTAAAAGTTGTAGATGGTACTGCTACACCTAATGCTGAACAAATTGATGCAACACTTTCGCTTGGTTTGCTAAAAGATCAGTTCCAAAAATGTATTCAACAAGTCCTCAAAACTTCGGGTAAAGAACGAGTTGTTGTATTTGTAGATGATTTGGATCGTCTCAACCCAGCTAAGGCGGTTGAATTATTAGAGGTATTAAAATTATTTTTGGATTGTGAAAAATGTGTATTCATTCTGGCCATTGATTACCAGGTCGTTTCACAAGGAATTTCTGAAAAATATGGTAATGCATTGGATGAGGAGAAAGGGAAGGCTTTTTTTGACAAAATTATCCAAGTTCCTTTTAAAATGCCTGTGGCCTTATATGATATGTATAAATTTATTAATAATATGTTGGAAGAAATGGGTTTTAAATATGAGCTGACAGGCAAAGACGAAACGATCGAATATTATATTAAATTGATTCGTGCTTCGATCGGATCAAACCCCAGAGCCATTAAACGTTTGTTTAATGCCTATTTACTATTGAAAAATATTTATGGTGTTGATACCGAATTAGATGAAGTTGGACAGAGATTATTGTTTGCTATTCTCTGTGCACAGCTTTCATTTGAAAATCTGTATAATTATATTGTATTACATAAAGGTGATATCTCTAATGGTGAATTCTTACCTAGTTTAAAAGAACAGAAGTCGTATCTAGATGGAAAAAATGGAAGTTCAATATACAAAGAACTTGGTATAAAAAATGATGATGAATTACGAAGAATCTGTAATTTTATGGAAATCTTTTATAAGGCAATTGATCATAACGATGATAATGACTTATCAGAAGAAGAGACGGAGAAATTGATTAAACTTTTAAACTTATCATCGATCATTACAACCAATGATCTTTCTGAAAATAAGGACGAAAAGTCCTGGATAGTGAGAAGAAGCAATCGTCGACTGGTCAAACAATCCATATTTTTTACTCAGAAAAAGTATAAGGAATTCAATTTTAAAATATATCAATCGAATCAAGATCGTGGTGACTGGAAATTTCAGGATGTTTCGGCTTATGGTGATTTTAGTATTCAAAAAAACAAAGTGGAATTCTGTTTTCATCTACAAACGGATTTTGACACAGAGACTACAAAAATTATTTTCAGATTTGATGAAAATAATAATCCCAACAAAAACAATCGCGGGGTCTTTTTTGATAACTTATCTCAGTGGGCGGAAGCTAATGATTTTGATTGTGATGAAAACAAATGCTTTTCGAAACTGGTTAGTACCGTCAGATATGATAATGAGGATGGGATTTTAAGTGTTTTGAATAATGAGGTAAAGTCTATTCTAGATTCATTAAAAGCGTTGTATAAAGCTTTATAAAAAACAGGAAAGCTCGAGGTGGCATCTATGGCTAAGCGCGGTAAAAGTGTTAATTATATCTCATGGATGGAGAGCCAGGTGGATGCATGAAGTGTACCTTGGCAAGATACCAGGCAGCTCCGGTGCTAGGCTCATTTAACTTATTGACTTAACTTATCGGGGTCAATTCTTTCAGCAGATTTCTTATCATGAGGTAGTGTAATTAGCTCAAAAATCAACCTTGGGGATGTATCCATTGTCTGAAATAACCTCCTTGTCATCAAAATGTAAGAAATAGGTTCTATAATTAAAGTGGTTCATATTTATAATTCGAAAGGCAGAAAAAATGGAGAAAATCACAGTAGATAAAGATGTGTTTGATTTCTTGAAATATGTCTATTTTAAATCGTTAAGTAATTGTTATGAAGCAGCGAGTAGAAGGGCTTATCTGGATATGTGCCGGACCATTCGTTTTAACAAAAAAAATGGTGATGAAACACGCAAAAAAGTCAACATACTGATTGAAAAAGAAATCAAAGCGCTTATTAAGACAGAGGTGGACAGTCAAGCGGAATATGATGCGTGGCATTTTGAATTATGTCGGCAGATAAAACAACTTTATGATGATCAAAATATTGATTTTTATATGGGTCAATCCCAAAAGTGGGTAAACATGACTATGAAGTATCTATATATTATTGGCGAAACTGATTTAACAGGAATCTTTGAATTTTTGCATGTGCCACTGGATAATTATATTTTTAACGCCGTCGAAAAAGAACTTGGGATCAAAAAGCCTAAAATTCTTTGGAGCCGAATGACCGATTATGATAAAGATTATATAACCTATCAAAGACAGATCCGGAACCGCATTGACTTGGAACCGCTGCGCTGGGAATTCATGTTCTGGTTAAAGGAAATAGAAGATCAAAAGAATAAGATTGAAGCTTAAACAAACTTTGGGAACCACCACAAACTAACCAATCCCGGTCAACCAACTCCAATCAGAAATATTACTTATAAGCAGCACCAATGTGTTTTAGCATAAATCAATTCCAAAATTAGAAGGAGGAAGAATTTATGAAAAAGCGTTTTCAAAAGCTGTCAGTCTTGCTGGTGGCTGGGGCACTGATTATAGGGATCGTGCCAACTGGTGTTATAGCAGCAACAACACCAGTTGCGTCTTATTGTACCCACGTTCAAAATATTGGTTGGCAAGGTTATGTCGGCAACGGTGCCACGAGCGGTACCGAAGGACAGTCGTATCGGTTGGAAGGCATCAAGATCAAGCTGGATAATCAGGGATATGATCTTGGCATCAGTTACCAGACCCATATACAGAACATTGGTTGGGAAGCAGACACAGCGAGAGGCTGGAAGTCAAATGATACCATGAGTGGAACTGAAGGACTGAGTTATCGTCTTGAAGCGATTCAGATTAAGCTCACCGGAACTGATGCCAGCAAGTTTAATATTTATTACCAGGTTCATGCCCAGAACATCGGCTGGCTGGATTGGGCAAAGAATGGCGAGAGCGCGGGAACAGAAGGGTTAGGTTGGCGATTAGAAGGTATCCGTATAATAATTTCACCGATAGGATCTGCTGCCCCAGGATCAACTGCTTATCCATTTGTCAGTGCCACACAATTCGTTTCAAAAATAAAAGGTGACTGGTACCAGTCTTCACCAAACATTTCAACGACAATACCAGGTTTAAAGATTAAGAATCCTTATGAAGAATCCGGATTGATTTGGTTAGGATCAAAATACTATGAATGTCGATATCGGGTAATCTCGGTAGCCAAAGACTGCCGAACAGGCGTATTCGAGGCTTATGAACAAAATTATTATAAGCCGCCAAATTGGGAGAAAATACCCATCAACATCAGTAAAGTATATCGATTAACTGAAGCGAATACAATTATTGAAAATGAATTTAATTTTGTATATGTAAGAAAATAATGATTTAAAAGGCCCAATGCCAACTGTCTATGCGGAGCGGATTGTTAAAGTTGTCAAGCCCCAACGATCGGTACACAGTCCAGAAGCCAGACACACTTAACTTATCGCTCCGTGTCCCGAAGTACGAATTATCAATTGTCCAAGATTAGTCTCCCGTTTGTATCTCCCGGTCACCGGGAGATACAAACGGGAGATAAGTAGAGCTAACGTCCGCTTTGCGTCAATTCTGCTAAAGGAGTAAACCCGATGAAACATCAAAATAATCAGAAGACAACCATTATCTATCGCAGCGGTGATCAATCGCTGCTGGATGACATTCAAGCGCTGTGGGAAGCACTGAACCAGCATCATCGTGAAGCTGCCGCGAATTTTAAGTCACACTATGAAAACTTCACTTTCGAAATGCGTAAAAAAAATCTGCTCCAGAAGGCCAAAAATGGGCAGATGCGAATCGAGATTGCAGTTGATCAGGAAACCGCCAAAAATGTCGGATACTGTATTTCCCGGGTCGAATTTTCCGGTGATGCTGAAATGGAATCCTTATATGTGCGGGAAAACTATCGGGGGTTGGGTCTCGGCGAGACACTGTTAAGCAATGCCATTTCTTGGATGGATGATATGGGGGCACATACTAAAACCGTATCAGTTGCAGTGGGCAATGAAAAAGCCTTCGGCTTCTATGAGCGTTTTGGTTTTTATCCCAGAAAAACCCAGTTGGAACAGATCAAATAGTTTGCCGGAAAATTAATAGAAGAGGGGCCGAAGCGATGAAACAAATTAACTCAATTACTGAAATCGATGCTTTAAAAAAAGAAAATGACATGTTGTTAGTTTACTTTGGCAGCAATATCTGCAGTGTCTGTTGCGATCTGTTGCCCAAAATTGAACAAATGCTCGGCAACTATCCCGACATTTCTGCGGTTAAAGTGGATATCCAAAAATCGCCTGCTCTTTCTGCAGGTTTTAGTGTTTTTACGGCACCGGCAGTCATCCTGTTTATTCAGGGAAAGGAAACCCTGCGGGAAGCGGGGATAATGAGCCTGAGCCATCTTGAAGAACAAATTTCAAGATACGTTGAACTTTTTTTTAAAGGCAACTGATTTTGATAGCCCCGGTTCCAGGCACACTTAACATAAAAAAAGAC
>PGZR01000177.1 GCA_002841405.1 Firmicutes bacterium HGW-Firmicutes-4
GAAGGTTAATGCTTCCAAGGTGGAGTATTTAAAAAACATTCAAAAAAATTATCAGGATTATTTTCCGACTATTCGAAAACTGATGACTTCGGAAAAGCTACTGGGACCGGTGATCCATGAGGTTTATGGCCCGGTGGGCGAATTGATCTCCACCGAAGCCAGATATCTTCAGGCCATCGATATTGCCTTAGGCGCAAAAAGTCAGAATATTGTGGTTGCCAGCGTTAAGGTTGCCAGTGACTGCATTAATCTGTTAAAGAAAGAGCGTCTTGGACGGGCGACATTTTTGCCTCTGGATAATTTAAAATACAGTTCAATCGATGAACGAACCCGAGACATGATTAAGAATATTCCTGGAGTTGAAGGAATTGCCAGTGACCTGGTTAAAACAGATGCCGCTTATGGGTCGGCCATTGAAAGCCTTTTGGGACGAATCATCGTCGCCAGCGATTTTGCTTCAGGACAAGATGTTCAGAAAAAAATGGCTTCTAAATTTACGGTTGTTACGCTGGAAGGAGAAATATTTTATCCCGGCGGAGCCATTGTCGGGGGACAAAGCAAGGATAACCGACAGTCGCCCCTTTCTAAAAAAATTGAGATCCAGAATCTTGAAAAAGAAATGGATGAGCAAAAAAAAGCTCTGGACGCTGTCAAGAATCAGGATCTGATGTCGCAAAGAACACTGAGCCAAATGGTAGATCAGTTAAAAAAGCTGGAAAATCAGTATAACCTCTGTAAACAAGCGCTGTGGCAGAAGAATAAAACGATTGAAGACTTGACTGGAAAGCAGCGTGAAAGCACGCAGTCGATTTCGGTTCAAAAGCAAAAACTTCAGGCACTTAATCAGAAACTAGAACGCTTAAACAAGGAACTGGCAGAAATCGAAACAGCATATAATCAGGCTAGAGAAGTTGCGAAAGTTCAGGAATCCGATGATTATGCTCAGGAGATCAGACAAAAACTGGACGATTTACGATTAAAAATATCAGAAAGCCAGATGATTATCACCCAGACCAAAGGCGAAATAGCTGGGTTTGATCAGCAAATCGTTTTGATGCAGGAGCAGTTGACACACCAGGCGGCCAGGAAAAAGGCTCTGGCTGAAGAAATGGCGGGCTACCAGAATGACTCGATGAAATTGCTCCAACTTCAGGAAAAACTTGGAGCTGATCACGATCGTTTAAGCAAGATGATTGCAGCCCATCGGGATACTAATAAAAAGTCAGCAGAACTTCAAAAAACCAACGCCCAGCGGCTGGAAACACTGCAGGAAGAAATAAAAAATGATAATCACCAATTGATTATTGATAATGACATAAAAAATACCATTTCCACCCAATTAAACAGTCTGCAGCTGCAGATGAACCATTGGGAAGAGAATATCTATAAGAGTTATGAAATCAACTATTTAATGGCCGAAGATGCTTACCGGCAGCTGGAGGCTGAAAACAAGCTTGATGCGTTGGATTTGTCCGAAGAACACCAACGGACCTTAAGAGAAAAGATTGGCGCCTTGGGGAACGTGAATCTCAACGCCATTGAAGAGTATGAGGAAATCATCACCCGGCACGATTTTATGAAGTCACAAATGGATGATCTCAAGGCCGGAAAAAGTGAACTGTTGGATATTATCAATACGCTATACGACGCGATGACCGAGCAGTTTAAAGCTAACTTTATTAAACTGCAAGAGAACTTCACCCGGATCTTCAGTATTCTCTTTGAAGGCGGCCGGGCTTATTTGGAGTTTACTGATCCCTCCGGGGTGCTGGAAGGGGGAATTGAATTAGTTGCGCAGCCCCCAGGAAAACGACTGCGCCATATTTCCCTGCTTTCTGGAGGAGAAAAGTCAATGGTCGCCATTGCCCTGCTCTTTTCGTTTCTGGAAATAAATCCGTCCCCTTTTTGTGTGATAGATGAGGTGGACGCCGCTCTGGATGATCATAATATTTACCGTTACATCACCTATCTAAAAAAAGTAGCGGAGCATAATCAGTTTATCACCATCACCCACCGTCGCACCACTCTGGAAGTTTGCGACAATCTCTATGGGGTGTCGATGTCCAAGGATGGAGTTTCCCAATTGGTGTCAGTCCGACTGACGGACTACGCTTAAAATGGAATTTTTTAAAATTAAAAACTGATTGCAAAATTTTACTCACATTCGCATTTGGCGGAGAATTTAACTATGGAGGCAACGATGGAATTAAGTTTATATGAACGGATGCGCAACAAACTGGTAAAAACAGCTGACAATTTCAAAGAGAAAATTGAAAATGTCATGTATATGGGAAGCTTTGACGATGATTTCTTCGACGAACTGGAGGAAACCCTGATTCTCTCAGATTTAGGGGCGCAAACCTCGGTGAAAATTACCGAGTCGCTTCGGGCAAAGATTAAAGAAACCCGGTCAAAAAGCAAGGAAGAAGTGATGGGCTTTCTAAAAGAAATCCTCGTGGAAATGGTTCAGGTGGAAACCGAAAAACCGCAACTGCCGACGATTATGCTGATTGTTGGCGTCAACGGGGTGGGAAAAACCACCACCATTGCCAAACTTTCCGAGCGCTATAAAAAAGCAGGAAAAAAAGTTGTCATTGCCGCCGCCGATACCTTTCGGGCCGCAGCGGTGGAACAATTGGATGAGTGGGCCAGACGGGTTGGCGTGGATATTATTAAAAGCACCACTGGCGCGGATCCGAGCTCGGTAATTTTTGATGCCATTGGCGCAGCCAAGGCCCGGAAGGCCGATATACTAATTTGCGACACCGCTGGCCGTCTGCATAATAAGGTCAACCTGATGAAAGAACTGGAAAAGATCAGCCGGGTGATAAACCGCGAAGGGGAAGGCTTCTCCATTCATAATTTAATGGTCCTAGATGCCACCACCGGTCAAAATGCGATTAACCAGGCCAAAGTCTTTCATGACTGTGTGGAAATCAAGGGGATCGTCCTGACCAAACTAGATGGAACCGCCAAAGGCGGCATCGCTATTTCAATTATTGACGAAATGCAGATCCCCATCGAATATGTTGGCATCGGAGAAAAATCGGAGGATCTCATCGATTTTGATCCCAAGAAATTCGTTGATCTGCTATTTGAATAAGGTTTTAGTACCCGCGAAATCAGGTGCTGCGGGTTGCAGCGACTTTTAAATTATTGAGAATAAAATTTCTTAAAATTATTGAAGAAATGTCCTGTGAAACGGGAATAAAAGCTTGACTTTTTCCCCGCCAGGACTTACAATAGGTAAGTCGTCAAGTAAATTTCCTTTACGACGATAATGAAGGTGCATATGGAAAAAAAAGTAGGGGAACAGTATTTATTTGATTTTTATGGTGAACTGCTAACCGATAAACAGAAGCAGATTTTAGAGTATTACTATGACGACGACTATAGCCTGGCAGAAATTGCTGAGGTTATGGCGGTTACCCGACAGGGTATTTTTGATGTAATTAAACGCTCTAAAGCCATGATGGAAGCCTATGAAGAAAAACTGGGACTCATCGCCAAGTTTTTAAAATCTCAAATTCTTCTGGAAGAAATAGAGAAA
>PGZR01000178.1 GCA_002841405.1 Firmicutes bacterium HGW-Firmicutes-4
CGGAGCTGGTTAGAAAAGCGCCGGGCACCTGGGCGTTTTGACACAACCAGTCCGAGCAGGCTTTGGTAAAAGGGCCATCCCCACCAATCTGATGATTCTTGCTGATCGCTTCCTGGATGTATTTGATTTCGGTGCCCAAACACAGGGGCAGATTAAATGGTATCATCGTCATTTCCTCGTTTATCTTAAGCTGGCTCGGCAATTGCGAAAGTGCCATGCGTTTTAAACATCAATCAGATCAAGAATTTCTTCGCGCCGGGCCAGATAGTCGGCATCGACGTAAACCCGGCCGGTGCGTTCATCAACCCTGTCACAAAAAGCGACGCTGAATTCCTGGATAATGGTGCCGGGACTTTTGGACATCACCAGCAGCCGGGTGCCCAGGGACAGGGCCTCGTCAACATCGTGGGTGATCATAAAGATGGTATTCTGGTTTTCTTTCCAGATTTTGCGAACCAGTTGCTGCATGTGAATCCGGGTCAGCGCATCGAGGGCGCCGAAGGGTTCATCCAAGAGCAGGATCGCCGGCTCATTGGCCAGTGCCCGGGCCAGGGCAACCCGCTGTTTCATTCCCCCGGATAGCTGAAAAGGCGGCTGATCGGCTACCTCCAGCAGGTGCACCTGTTCCAGATAATGGGTGGCAATCAGGTTGATCTCAGCGGCGGGCAGACCTTTAATTTTCGGGCCAAACTCGACATTTTTGCGGACACTCATCCAGGGATACAGGGACGCCGACTGAAACACCACCCCCCGTTGACGGTCCGGTCCGGCAACCGGCTGACCCTGCATTAAAAAGGTCCCGTCACTGGGCAGAGTAAACCCCGCAATCACGTTAAGCAACGTACTTTTGCCGCAGCCCGAGGGCCCCAGAACGCAGATGAAATCGTGCTGATAGATCTTCAGATCAACCCCATCCAGGGCCCGGACCGATTCATTTTCGGTAGGGTAATCCACGGTTAAATTGTCAATTTCGATTATCAGCTCGTTGTTCATCCGGCTCCATCCTTATTGTAGTGACATTTCGATATAGCTTGAATTGATAAAGGCGTCAAATTCTTCCTGACTGGGCGAATTATCAATGGATTTCTGACTTTGCAGAAAATCAGCAGTATCCTTCATGATTTTGGAAAAATTCCCAGGCTGCTCGGCCGTCCCCATATAATCGGCGCTTAGCTGTTCTTCCGGCGTCAGCCAGATTGATCCGGTCATCTGCATCAGGGCGTTTTCGGTGGTGATCCCCAGCTCCGCGGCCACTGCCGCAGCGGCTTCCTGCGGATTGCTGCGATAGAGATCGCCGCCATCACTGAGGCATTTCACAAAGCCGGCCACCAGCTCGGGATACTGGGCCGAAAACTCTTTGCGGACCAGACAGACATTGGCAGTGACGTAACCTTTTTCAGCCATATCGGCACTGCTGACCAGAATCGTCCCATTTTTGGTCAGATCGCCCAGGGTCGGCTGCCAACTATAAGCAGCATTGATATCACCCCGCTCCCAGGCAGCGACGATTTCGGCGGTCTGCATATCCAGCAATTGGACCTGATTTTCAATCCCCGCTTCTTTTAGATAATTCAGCAAGCTGTAATGGGCGGTACTGGCAAACGGCGTGGCAATCTTCTGACCCACCAGATCTTCAGGTTTGGTGATATTGCTGCCGTTCTTCACTGCCAGCCCTTCAATTTCGCCCAGTACCTCATGGATCCAGATCAGTTCCACATCGATCCCCCGGGACAAGGCAATAATGCCGTTGGTATTACCCATGGTGGCAAAGTCGATGCTGCCCGAAGCCAGCGCTTTGTTGGCATCCACTCCAGAATCAAAGACGATAAACTCGTAGGGTACGCCCAGTTCATTGAAATAGGCCTCATATATCGCCTTGGTCTTACTGACCATCTCATCATTAGGCACCCGCAGATAACCAATACTTACCTTCTTGGGCAAACTACCCTGCTGGTTCTGATTTTGACAGCCGCTAAACAGCCCCATCGTCACAACCACAGCTACCAGCACCGCCAGCACCCAGACCTTTTTCTTTATTACTCTTTTCATTTCCTAACCTCCTATTGGTAGCCCTTCCAGAAAACAATTTTCTTTTCCAGAGCTTTCAGTCCCTGATCAATCAGCACCCCCGAGATCCCCATGATGATGATCCCGACAAAGATGACACTGCTTTTTAAGTACCGGGACGCATCAATGACCATCCAGCCCAGACCCGAGGTGGCGGCAATCATTTCTGCCGATACCAGGGTCGTATAAGCCACCCCCACCGCCGTCCGGATGCTGGTAAAAATATCCGGCAGACAGGCCGGAAAAACAATCTGAAAAAATAAGTCCTTACCGCTGGCACCCAGTGACTTGGCACTGAGCAAATACTCCACCCGGATATTGGCCACCGCCGCAACACAGGCAATGTAAATCGGCGCAAAGGCCGCCAGATAAAGCAGCGTGATCTTGGACGATTCATCAATCCCCAACCACAAAATCAATACCACGTAATAAGCCAGTGGTGGCAGCGGCCGGTAAAACTGGACGATCGAATCCACCACCGCCCCGACCTTGCTGAAATAACCGCTGAATAACCCCAGCGGCACTGCCGTGACAATGGCCAGCAGCGAGGCGATCAACAGCCGCAGCATACTGATGCCCAGATGTTCCCAGAGGCTGATGCCGTTATAACCATCTTTGACAATCGAAATAAAGGTCGAAATCACTTCTCCCGGGGATGGCACAATCAGGTGGGAAACCAGATTGAAGCGGGTAATCATAAACCAGACCAGAAAAATAAAGGCCCAGGTCAAGAGCGTCAGCATTCGATGGTTTTTGTTAAAATCCTTCTTATTCTGCATGTTTCCTCCTGATTCTGGGCCTTTAGCCTGTTGTTTTCTGATAATTCACAAACCGCTCATTAATCGGTTAATTCTTTCTATCTTAACAAAAATTATAGTCCGTTACAATAGGTTTGCGGTTCTTTGTCTGGTCGTTGAAATATTCATATGTACAGATCCCCAGGAAGGAACCAGATACGTTGAAGATATTATCGTAGCCCAGCTGTCCCAGGGCTCTGGTCATATTGTAGCTACGTTGAGCGCTGCGGCAATGAATGTAAACCGGTTGGTCTTTGGGAATCTCGGTCAGTCGCTGACGGAATTCACTCAGCGGAATGTTCACCGCATTGATCAGGTGGCTTTGGGCAAACTCATCAGGCTCTCTGGCATCAATGATGAAGGCATTACTTTCCACCAGGTCCCGCACGGCGGTCACCGGTACCTGCTTGAATTCGCCATTAAGAATATTCAGGGCGACCATGGCAGCGAAATTGACCGGATCCTTAGCGGTACTGAAGGCCGGAGCATAACAGAGTTCCAGTTCTTTAAGGTCTTCCAGCGTGGCACCCATGGAAATCATGGCGGCGACCACATCGATCCGCTTGGTGGCATTACCCCGGCTGATCGCCTGAGCGCCGATGATTTTT
>PGZR01000032.1 GCA_002841405.1 Firmicutes bacterium HGW-Firmicutes-4
GCCCTTGATTCGATCATCTCCAAAAATAATCCGCCCATTCCCACCCTTTTGTTTAATGACCCCAGGTTCCGCTACATGGGTTCCAACATAGACGCAGGCCGGCAAAACAGCACCCTTATCAGTGTCGATCCTTATTCTTTCCGGAATATTAATGCCATTCAGTAACGGTAGAATAATCGTTTCCGCTGTCATGACACGATTCACATCCTGAACCGCTGCCGCCAGATCATATGACTTCACACACATTAAAATCAAATTGGGTTGTGGGATTTCAAGAATATTTTGGGTCGCCATATCCGGATGTACTACGACAGTTTCATTTTCACCAATTAATTTCAATCCGCTTTTTTGAATTTTATCCAAATGATTGCCCCGGGCAATCAAACTGATATGATAATGATTGTTGCTATTATTTTGGATCATTTTTGCTCCAAAATATCCACCAACCCCGCCAACTCCATAAATACAAATATTTTTCATTAATTTTCTCCCTCTCCCTCGTTTGTTTTAATATCAGGGCATGACAAGGGGATGTTTCGTCGTCTTTAACCTTATAATCCGGAAAAAACGCCAGTACCTTCTGATCCAAGCTGTCGATATGGCCTTGATCGATGGCAATTCCGATTAGAACCGAAAGCGCGCTCTTCGTCACTGAACATACATGAACCGCATTATCGGTCGTATACCCATTAAAGTATTTTTCATAAACTTTGATGCCGTTTTTTTGCACAATAATACCAGCTACATTCGCATAATCGCTGTTGATTACCGTTTCAATTTCATTCATTCTTATTTGATTCATTTAATCATTCTCCTTTACGTGATAAAGGATACTCTTGTAATTTAGGATAAATCGATTAAAAATCATTTGCAAGACTTATTTTAAAAAAACCGCTCTCAGTTTATTATTTCTGTCGGTTTAACACTTATTTTCAGCGCCAACTCTTATTCCCTAAAGATGCATCAAATAAGGAGTCTATTGCTGACTAAAAATGTTATTGACATTTCAAAGCGTGCCACGTATAATCAAAGACAAATACAGTCTGTGTTTTCTTTGCGGAGGAACAATTATGAAATATACGAAAGCAACGGATTATGCTCTGCATATAATGGCCTATTTCATTAAGCAGGAAGGCCATAACAATTTTAGTCTTCAGCCATTAGCGAGTCATATGAATATTTCACCGACCTACCTGTCCAAGATACTAACCCAATTAGTAAAGGCTGACCTTATTCAGTCTACTGCTGGTGTAAATGGTGGCTATAGTCTTAGAAAACCTAAGACTGAAATTAGCTTTTATGACGTCATAAAAGCCATTGAAGGTAGCGGCGCTCTTTTTACTTGTGAAATGAACGAAAACGGTGCTTGCCCAATTGAAAAGGTTATGAGAGACGCTGAAGAGAAAATGGTGAACGATCTTAAAGAAAAACGGTTTTACAACATTGTCTAAAGAATGAGCTGGCAACAGATGCAGTTTTAGCTGCTCATTTTTTTAACGCAATTATAGATAAATACAGTCTGAATTATATTTTATAGGAGATTTTATCATGAACCACAACCAACAGGACCAAAAATTTTTAACCAAAATCGCTTTTTTAGATAGCAAGCAAAGAGAGCGTCTGATTCCACCCGAAGTGCTTATGAACCAAATGCCCATTCATAATAACCATACCCTACTTGATGTCGGCGCTGGTTCAGGATTTTTTACGATTCCGCTGGCAGCGAGGACAATGGGTAAAGTTTATGCCATGGACCCTGACAAACGCATGCTCAACGTCATCGAAGCCAAAGCAAACGAAAAAGGACTTCACAACATTGAATCACTTCAAGAGACCATTGAGAATTTAAGTCTTCAAAATGGCAGCATTGATTTTGTTATGGCGTCTTTAATCCTTCATGAAGTAACGTCACTGACGACAGCGCTCAGTAAAATATTTAAAGTGCTATCAGTCGGCGGTCACCTATTATGTCTGGAATATGAAAAGGACGACTTGATTATCGAAGGCCCACCCATGTCCATTCGTATTAAATCCAAGGAACTCGAGAAACTATTGTTAACCACCGGCTTTGAGATTGTGAAGAAGACCAAAATTAATGATGCTATTTATACTGTTTTAGCAGTTAAACCCGAGAAGCACATTGTTTAAAAGGGCCTTGCACAAGGATAATAAGTGAAAAAATGTTTCGAAAGCGATCAACTCATTTCCTTGAGCTTTTTAAAAAATTGTGAGCGATCCGTCTGAATTATTTCGTCTTATAAACAATCATCTATTAACATGTTTTCTCACAATTCGATCATTATTCTGTGATAACCTGAAATCTAATTTGTCAGCTTCAGCTAAACCTGATACAGGTATTGCTGCGCCTTATATAAAGCATCCATCACAAGCGCTTTAAAATTCTCGGCTTCAAAGCTGCAAACAATGTATTCTCCTTGCGGCAGCTCCCAACTGCCAACACTGTCTAGAATCACACCTGCTTGGGTTGTTCCGACAGCTTGCGAATTCCACCCACAACAATAAAGGGATATTTACCGCTTTTCTGATCTGCTCGGCACTATTTAGATTAAACAGACTGTAGGTTCCGGACTCTGCCGCTGTTTTTCTAATGCGTGTTTAATAAGCGTCCGTAAAAAGCAAGACTTATTTTTTAAACGTATGACAAGGGTATGACAGACGAAACGTCTCTGTGTCATGAACGACGAAATACCCCTCTTGACATGCTCCTCATTATTACTTATAATGGTTTTATAAGTAATAATAAGGAGCTTTTTAGGATGATCAAAGATTACTACACCGTAGAACAGATTTCTAAGATGCTGAATATTCACCCAAAGACTATTCAGCGATATATTCGAGAAGGTAAATTGCGAGCAACAAAGATTGGCAAGGGTTGGCGCATCACAGGTCATGATTTAAGCGCTTTCACAGAGACCAAAAGTGACGAAACGCCGGCCTCAATAAACCAGTCAGAGCACCGCATTATCGCTTCGTCTGTTATCGATATCGTTGTTGATGGAAAAGAAGATGCCATCCGAATTATGAACACGTTAACTGCTTCCCTGAACACAAAACCTTCAGAATTCGGAAAGTCTTCAATGCAGTCCCAATTTATCGAACGTGAAAACATGGTGCGCATTACGCTCTGGGGCGGCATCCGCTTCATGGCAATAATGATGGACACTCTCGCAGCATTGACAGAGAATAATCAAGAGGAGTGAATTTATATGAAACATAGTGTATTTAAATCATCAACAAAACGAGATAAGTTTCGGGGTTATTATAGCCAGGTGCTTAGCCAGTTCCCCTTTGCACAGAAATACATCGATACGAAATTTGGGCAGACGTTTATGCTAACTGCCGGAGAAGATTCTAAACCGCCAGTTATCCTGTTACATGGTTCTTGTAGCAACAGTGCTTTCTGGTTTCCCGAGATTATGGCCCTCTCCAATACTTATAGGGTTTATGCTGTTGATATTATCGGCGAAGCGGGAAATAGTGAGGAATACAGACCGGATATCAACTCTGACGCTTTTGCTCTTTGGCTGAAGGAAGTTCTTGATGTACTCGGTCTTGAAAAAGCCATAGTAATCGGCAACTCTCTCGGCGGCTGGATGGCTCTTAAATTTGCAACAACTTATCCTGAATGCGTTTTAAAAGTGTGTCTGCTCGCCTCAGCCGGTCTTGCAGAAATTCAACCACAATTCATCAGCACTGTAGAACAGGCCCAACAAGATGATGGGACCGCACCAGTTGATTCAGCCATAATTGGTGAACACGGTATACCGAGAGAAGTTCTTGCTTTTATGAATCTGATTGTCGAAAGCTACAATCCCATTCAGCATTTGCCCGTATTCGCTGATGAACAATTGCAGCAGCTGAACATGCCGGTTCTCTTTGTTTGCGGAGAAGATGATGTTATTATTGATACGGGCAGATCCGCTCAAAGGCTCTCTCGTCTTGTCCCATCAGCTGAAATTCATTTACTTAAAAACTGCGGACACGTAATGACAAATTCCATTGAATATATCCTTCCATTTCTTGCGAAGGCTCGTCTGAGTTAATGAATCAACTATACTCAAGTCCAACTGGAAGGTGGATGTATATTTTTTTAGGTATGGAGATAAGAACAATATGAATATTAAGAAATTTTCGTTATACGGTTCGGAAATAGCAGTTGTTAAAAGTAATGGTGTGTGTATTGCGGATGCGCAATCAGCATTAGATTTTATGATGTCAGTCAATTACGAAACAGGAAGCCATTCCATCATAATAAATAAAGAAATGCTTATAGATGATTTTTTCATCTTAAGCACTAAGATAGCGGGCGAAATTCTTCAGAAAATTATCAACTACAAATTTAAACTTGCAATTGTTGGCGACTTTTCAGGTTATAATAGCAAATCGCTAAGAGACTTTATATATGAGAGCAATAAAGGAAATACCATCTTCTTTGTCTCTTCTTTAGAGGATGCAATTGAGAGAATAACCAGAGTGTAGATGCTTTGTCTATGCTTGTTTGTGATCTACAGGCTTACCGTTTCATTGACGGATCGAGTGGATCCATCAACTGTTCGAAGTTCTGATCATAAAGCTGCTCAATCAAATTGGGTGACAGCTCATGTTTCTTTAATAAATGCTCCAAATAATCGGCAAAATCCGAATCTTCCATTTGTTTCGCCGAAAAATTAATGGTCACCGGTTTGAGCTTCAGACCCTGTTCCCGCCAATGCACATCCGGGTCACGACCGCATTGACAACCCAACGCCCAATAGCGACGATGCTGCCGTCTTCTTCGGCTATCGGAATAAAGTTATTGGGATACAGTTCATTGCTCTTTAGCCGGATTAATGCTTCAAAGCCAATGGTCACCAGCGTATAGCAGCTGAAGATCCCCCGGGATTTATTTTTTTGTCCCTGACCCAGCGTCTGCGAGACGGTGGCAGTGCCGCCACCGATCATAAAACCAAAAGCGGCCACCGCCATGATCAACGGAAAAACGCTATTGACAAATTAACTATTGTGTATTACTATATAGTAGTAGTAAGTATTACATAGTAGTGCGGAGGTGATTGTACTGGAAAATCTAACAGAAATGTTTAAAGGCCTGCTTGAGGGCTGTGTCCTCGAAATTATTAACAATGGTGAAACCTATGGCTATCAAATCACGCGGCGTTTAAATGCTCTCGGCTTCACGGATGTTGTGGATGGTACGGTCTATACCATTTTGGTACGGATTGAAAAGAAAAACTTCGTCGATATCGCAAAAAAACCGTCCGATATCGGGCCGCCACGGAAGTTTTATGTCCTTAATGACGCTGGGCGCGAAGAGTTACAGAAGTTCTGGGACAAATGGGCATTCGTATCATCAAAAATTAATGAGTTAAAGGAGAATAAACAATGACTTTTTGGGAACAAATCACCGGCAGTGACATGACTAAAGAATTTAAATCTTTTGAATCGCGAGTCAAAAAGCTGCCATCTGATTATCAAGCCGCATGGGAGAAAATTAAAGCTAATCTCTGGCCCCACTCCGATTTAACTGGTCGCAACCTGATGCCGATTCTTGACGGTGTGCTGGGCCTGCTTGAAGAAACGGCAGCGGACGGACAGAGTGTCCAGGAGGTTTTGGGCGACGATATCAAAGGCTTCTGCTCAGCCCTGGTCGGCGACGAAGGGGCAACATCTTATCGCGACAAGTGGCGCAAGCAACTCAACAATAATATTGCTAAAAAATTAGCTAAATAGGAGGCTAAAATGAGAATACAGGATATTATCGAAGGTAAAAACGAGTGGCGAGCGCACATGGCGCGTGTTAAAGCGCTCCCTCAGGATTATCAGATTGTCTATAAAGAGCTTCAAAAATATCTCTTTAAGGTCGGTCCGGTTGAGTTAACCGAAGGAACAGAATTGCTAACCGGGATTGTCGATCTTTTTGAAGAAGGTGCAGCCCAGGGAAAAGGCGTGCTTGAAGTGACTGGCCGTGACGTGGCCGCTTTCTGCGATGACCTGATTAAAGATTTAAAAACATATGCTGACATCTATCAAGAATCGGTTGACCTAAAAGTTAACCAGGCCATGAAAAAGGCTACGAATAAAATAAAGTAGAAGGAGGATGCCGGGATGACCAAAGCAATTCAAGTGCAAAAACTGCAAAAATCCTATAAGCAGCTCCAGGTTCTGAATGACGTCAATTTCGAGGTGGAAAATGGCAGCATTTTTGCCCTACTCGGCTCCAATGGTGCTGGTAAAACGACGATTGTCAAAATCCTTACCACACTGCTTAAACAAGATGGCGGAACCGCCACCGTAAACGGGTTCGATATCGCATCAAAACCCGAAAAGGTGCGACAGTCGATCAGTCTAACCGGGCAATTTGCCGCTGTAGACGAGATTCTGACCGGACGCGAAAACATCATCATGATTGCCAAACTGCGACACCTCAGCAATCCCCGTCAGATTGCCGATGATCTGCTAAAGCGCTTCGGCCTGACTGATGCCGCCGACCGCAGAGTGTCAACCTACTCGGGCGGGATGCACCGCCGACTTGACATCGCCATGAGCCTGGTCGGAACTCCGCAGCTTATTTTCCTCGATGAACCAACCACCGGTCTTGATCCCGAGGCCCGCCTTGAGGTGTGGAAGATTATCAAAGAACTTGCCGACAGCGGCACGACCGTACTGCTGACGACTCAGTATCTGGAGGAAGCGGAACAACTTGCCGATCAAATTGCTATTTTGCATGAAGGTAAGATTATCGCAAACGGCACCCTTGCCGAACTGAAGCAGCAGTTCCCGCCGGCAAAGCTGGAGTATATTGAAAAACAGCCGACTTTGGAGGAGATATTCCTTGCTATCATCGGTAAAAAGGAGGACCATTAAATGGAAACTGCCAAAAAACACTTTTTCAGCGATATGGGTGTGATGTTGGAACGTTCCATGCGCCATATTTTCCGGAGTATGGACACCATTATCACGGTTACGATTATGCCGATTGGGTTTATGCTGCTGTTTGTCTATGTATTCGGCGGCGCCATTCAAACCGGTACCGATAACTATGTGAATTACCTGCTGCCCGGCATCCTGCTGATCGCCATTGCCAGCGGTATCTCCTATACCGCTTACCGACTGTTTATGGATATGCAACGGGGCATCTTCGAGCGTTTTCATTCCATGCCCATTGCCCGTTCCACGGTGCTGTGGGGACATGTACTATCCTCGCTAGTATCCAACGCAATTTCAGTTGTTGTCATTATTGCCGTGGCACTGATTATGGGTTTCCGCTCCCCGGCGGGAATACTGTCATGGCTTGCGGTCGCTGGGATCCTGGCGTTGTTTACCCTGGCCTTATCCTGGGTGGCCGTGATTGCCGGTTTATCCGCAAAAACAGTTGACGGAGCTGGCGCCTTTTCCTACCCAATTATCTTTCTGCCATTTATCAGTTCAGCCTTTGTACCAACGGAATCAATGCCCTCGGGTGTCCGGGCCTTTGCTGAAAACCAGCCGGTGACTTCGATCGTCGAAGCCATCCGGGCGCTTTTGTCCGGTCAGCCGGTGGGTAATGACATTTGGATCGCCCTTGCCTGGTGTATCGGGATTATGGTTGTTGCCTATTTCTTTGCCATGCGGGCATATAAAAAGCGGGTGTAAAAAGCTAACCTTGTTTGCTTATATTGCTGATCTTTTGGTACTGGCACTGGGCTTGGCGCTGATCACGCTAAGCCCAGTGCCAGTACTTATTATAGCTGAAGTTATGAGTATTACCTTGGGCAAAAGTTTGTTTGATCACATACCTACATAGGACGGCTGTCACAGGCTGTTGACAAAGGCAATCAAGGGAAATTACAAGGTGTCAGTCAAAGTTTGCAATCAGTTTATCACGTTCTTGTTACGCTTGCTGCTGGTCCCCGGTTCTTCATCTTCTTTGATCAGCAGATGAACGTGGTTGTCCATCAGACAAAAGGCATATAGCTCAAAGCCGCCGATTTCTCCGGCTTTATTCAGCTTTTCCATAAAAATTGATCGATCCGCATCATCCAGAAAAATATTACGCCATCCAGACCCTTCAGCATTACGTGATAAATGTCGGTTGCGCTTTTAACCCGGGCTTGTCTTGCCATTTCTCACCTTGCTGATGACGATAAATGAAACATCCCCGTGTCATAATTACAGCTTCCCTGTGCATTTCCACTGGTTCATCCGATTTCATTGATTTTTCTAAATCTTTTAGATGATCGCACCTCATGATTCGGTATCTCTTTGGTAATCATCCAGCTAAAATCTTTATTCAATATCTGATGGTAACGCTGCTAGAATAGTTTCAACCGCTTTTTCATATTTTTTAATCCGTTCCTGGTCTTTCTCGGTTGGCTTTTCAATACGTGTTAAATCCATATTATCAGCGATATCTGCCAGTTTCACCCGACAGGCCGTTTCATTTTCTATTACTCTGCCAATAAATGCATCATAGCATTCTCCATCGCGCTTAGTCAGGCAATCCAATACCTCAATGACTTCTTCTGAAAACCTCTGTTTACGTAAATCTTCAAAGGAAAACTCCGAATCCTCTACGACATCATGCAATACTGCACATATTCGTTCAAGATCATTATCTCTTGAAAGCATCACTCGGAGTGGGTGTAATATATAGGGTGCTCCGGCTTTATCAACTTGCCCAGTATGAGCAATTGCAGCAATTTCGATTGCTTTATTTAACATTTTAAACCTCCATTCCGCCGCTATTGCTTACGGCACACACAACTGGTTATCAAAAAACTTTATGCTATAAATGACGAGGGGACGTTTCAGACCTCACAGCTTTTTCGCGAAGATTTTATGTTATATGAAGGTCCCATTATTATACTTACTTTTAGCTGAACTATATGATATTTTTGATAAATCCAATACGAAATTCTTCAAATTTATATCCATATCTTCTTTGAGGCCGTACTCAGATAAAATATTCCAAATTACTTTTTCTCTGCTTTTTTCTGGTTTCTTATATATGTTTTGAAGTCTTTTATCAACATTTTCTCTTATATACTTAATAATAATTATGTCACTATAAGCCAATAAATCTATATCCTCAATTAGCTGCTTATCAAGTTGATATACATACTCAATCATAGCTTTGATCATCGATGCGATTTCCTTAAAAGTGGGTGTTTGCTTTTTTTCAAATCGTTCTAGAGTTAATAAAATATCCATTCCGTTATGTCTTTCCATAATTTTATTTCTATCACGTTTTAATAAATTTATGACCTCAGCTAAAGGTTTATTTTCGGCCTTATAATGAACCAATCTATTTCTCCAGCAAATCATTAAATCAACAATCGAGGAATTAATTTGATCAAATTCATAAGCTTTTCCAAAACTCAAAAATGAGTGGTAAACACTTTGATTGTTTTTATCTATATCTTTTTGCAACGAAATATTGTTTATCAGTTTTGGTTCTTCATAGCTCATCCTAAAATACATGTCTAAGTTATCTACTGTCCATGACAACGCAGATTTTATTGAAAACTCACGACTTCGATTGGTAGAAGCAACTTTGTCTTTTGGGTTCCAAGAAGTACTAAATTCTTCATTTTTTTCGATGACTCCAGCTTTAACTCCATCTAATCCAACTAATATTGTTATTAAATAATGGTTCGCTTGACCTATTTCTCTTTTAAATAGTTTTAAATTTTTTGATTTCATACTAACCTTCGTTTTGGTGCCTCATATAAGAATCGAACTTATGTCTACCACTTTAAAGGATAAAATCTATAAAGGTGGTCGGCTTATCCAGTTTGCCCAATGAGGCATATTACACTTTCTCCTAACAAATCTGTTCACAAAGTTAGGTAACATCATTTTTATCATACTGGTATATTAAAATTAACATACTAAAAGTATGGCAGTAGGTAATGATCCCACTTTACAATATCCACGCTTAGCTAATGGTTACGTCATCTTTGCGCACAAAAGACTATAGTTGTGCACATCCTATATGGGGTAATAATATTTACCCTGCCATGAACTAGTTCAGTTTTATTTGATTTTAAAAACTTAATAATACTCTGTTCTATACAGACTATTTTTATTTCATTAAGGAATGTGTTACTTTAACAATAGTCAATCCGTAATCAACCAAGAAATTCTTTTGCTCTTCCGTATAGGTTTTTCTTTCTGCTATTGCTTCGTTTGTCGCATGCCTAAAGCAATGCATTTTCTTTCTATAGCTTGTCACTTTATCGTTAGAAATATAATCAAAACAAACCATAGGATAATCAGGCGTGATAAACTTTCCATTTTTCTTTAATAAATTTTCTATCAAGTTTGCTATCTCTGCAAGTTTTTCATCAGTGCTCATATTATTAAAAGATGCTTGCCGATTTGATATCTCAACAAACTTTTGATTTATTAAATGATCTATATCAATATGGCTTGAGTTTTGCTCAAAGGTTAAACCTGCAACTAATTTTCTTCTAACTGCATATCTAACAGTTCCATTATCATCTTCTCCCTGAGTAATAATTCTGTTTCTTATTTCTCCATAAGTAAAGTTACTGGGATCTATAGGTGGTCTCGCTAACAATCTTGGGAATTCTTTTATCTCATATCCCATTTTATATAAATAATACGTTATAAGATTAAACCAACACTTATTTTCACTATTAGAAAAGTTTACATCTGGCTGGCATAATTCTCTAAATTTTGTTATCGCTTCCTCTGTATCATACACTTCAAATTTGCAATCATCTACTTCCTCATATTCACTAAAAACACTGTATATCTCATTGACATTCTTAATTGAATCATAAAAACGATAATGATATTCTTCTTCTTTTATATTTTGAAAATAAAATTCTTTTATATCCATTTATCTAAGCACTCCAAATCTTTTATGTGATTCTATATGACAAGAGGACGTTTCGTCTGTCATATTTATCATTTCACTGCCCGCTTCACCATCATCTTGCCCAATCCCAACACTCGGCTGAATCTGTCGTATCAGCTGATTTCGCTTATCTACCGATACTTCTCCCGGTTTCAGGTGTTCTGGCTGAGCAGATCAGTCAGTCGTTCAGCCGTCCATCTGGTTTTAGGGCGGATATCCAGACATTCGTCCTGGTTTTCTTCCTCAGAAAATCGAATAAAATCTGCTTCTGTTGGAAAATAGTCTTTGATTATCCCACTATCCAGTGACGTTGCCTTTCCATGATACGCCTGCCTGATCTGATGATAACTGCTCCATGGATATTTTTCCAATCGGGAAGCAATCCCGGTTTTTATGGGATTGCGGTGAGTGTAGCGAATTACCCTCATTAGATACTGTTCATCCTCCACGACTTCGCTGTTGAAACGATTCTGAAAGAGGTGCCCGGTTCGACCGTATTTGTTATTGTGCAATTGCACATAGCCAACGGTAATCCGTATGATGCTGGTTCCCAGTTCTTCCCCTTCTTTGATCAGCAGATGAACGTGGTTGTCCATCAGACAATAGGCATACAACTCAAAGTCGCCGATTTCTCTGGCTTTTGTGAGCTTTTCCAGAAAAATTGATCGATCCGCATCATCCAGAAAAATATTACGCCCATCCAGACCCTACAGCATTACATGGTAAATGCCGGTTGCACTTTTAACCCGGGCTTGTCTTGCCGTTTCTGATTTCACCTCCTACTTTTTTTCGAGTACATCACAGCTTGATGGGAATGACAAACGAAACGTCCCTGTGTCATCTGAATTGAATAATATTAGTTAACGCTGGAAAAGATCAGTGAATTCTAAATTCATCTAAAATTGTTGCCGCTTCTTCATAGTTAATTTCCAAAAGCGTCTCTAAAATTTCTTCAAATGCATTTGTTAGATCATCATCTTGTTTTATGCTATCGCTGAAATCTAAGAAAGCTTTTGATACCACTAATATCACTATTCTTTTTTCCTTCCTCACTATTTTTTCAAATGTATCAGAACTCGATTGTTTTGTTAACAATGCATTCTTGAATGCATCTCTTACTGACAAAAGTATCTCCGGTAATAATTTATCTAAGTGAAGTTTATAAATTGTATGCAACATCTCTTTTAAATGAAATCCGCCATATTTGCTGAATATATCATTTAAAAATTGCTTATCTCGATAAGAATACCCTGAAGGGCATTTACTCCAATCTCCACTGGCACCGTACCTAGTATTTGACAATATTAACGATTTGTAAAGTTCGACCTTAACCCTTTCTTCTTTTATCACTATAATCTTATCTTCTAATGAATGAATAATATTTTCACAATAATCTCGTTTACCTTTGTCACTATGTGAATCAAAATAATATGCAAGTAGCGATCCAAATACGTCCAGATAAAACTCTATGGTTTCTCTAGTAAATTTTGAATAATCAATTTCTGTAAAAAGAATGTCTAAAGCGATTGATGTCCGAATCTCATTTGCAACAAGTTCCCTTTGAAAGAATTCCATAACTTCATACAACGAATAAACATCAAGTATTTCATGTGAGCGATGTGTGTTTTGGTTTGCTTTCCAGGCATTAATCAAGCCCATAACGATTTTTTTAACGATCACTGCAAAAGAATCATCATTTAGAGACAAACCACAATTAATAGCCAAACATAAAGTTGTTATATCGTAATTGTCTACGTCAAAGTTTAATAAATCAAGCTCTTCGTTATTGAATAAATACTCTCTGATTATTTCATCTTTCTGGCTTTTATATTTTTTCCTCTTATCCTTCTCGTCATAAAAATCAATACTGCGAAGTATCGGTTGTGTCTTTTGTGAAAATTCTAGTTTTTCTTTTTGTCTATGCTTTTTCATATATTCTGCATTGTATTTTTGACGATTCATTTCATCTTCAGCAAGTTTTACAATTGTATTAAATACTAACTTTGCAAGTTGCTCATTAGTTGCAAAATATCGTTTCGCATAACGTGCTATTTCCGCAACTATTCCATGTTGTCCCTTATACATCACCAAATCTATTATTAATTGCTTAATCCGATTTTTTGTTTCATCGCAAATATTGTTTTCTATTTGAGTAAATAGTACCCAACTATAACTATATTCAAAAATAAAACTCCCATTTGCGAAATAGGTTTCTATACCACTTATCCATATATTACAAAATTTTGTTCTGGTGTCGCCATCAAGTTCCTTATCGTTTAAAGCCCTTATAATAAAACCAATAAGAACATTATCGTAAACTTCTGGCATAATATCTTTTTTTCTTATTTCAACCAATAACTCTATCATCTCAATGCAATCTTTTAATGTAAACTCGTTATTACTGATTTTTTCGGAGCATTCTTTAATCAATAATTTCATTAAATTTTCAGGCTGTCTTAGATTTTCATTTCCAATTGTTATCTTTTCCGCTTCGCCCGTGATAGTTGGAACCAATGCTATTGTATTATCATCAATTTTTACCGCCTGAGCAGTTCTCAAATCCATCTTCTGAATTTGTAAGCAGTTAATTGCATTCTCTTTATCATTTGGGACAATCGTATAGAGATAGTCTAAAATACTGTGACACAGTGTTTTGATTTCTTCGTCATAGTAAATTTGGGAATCTATAACATAATTTAGTAAGTCATATTGCTTAGCATTCTTTTTATTATACCTGTCTGGGAGTAAAGATGAAGGCATTCCCATCGTCATCAATATTTGCTTTTCAAGCATTTCTTTAACTGGATTTTTTGTCAATAATGCTTGCCTTGTTAAGTCGTGATGAATGATATCAATATTTGTTGTTAAGTCTAATGCATAGCCAGGTAATTTTTTTCGAAACTCAATTCCAATATCTGCAATAATTGCTAACAGTGCTATGTTATTTGATTTATCGTAGATAAGTTTCCTGACATTATTAGCAAATTTAGCAGTTTCTTTATCCACAACAGCATCATTTTCTATTACACTGCGCAGCTCTTCTTTTAAGCAAAATAATAAATCACTTATCACCATGGGCATTCTGTGCTCTTCCACAGTTGCTAACCACATTTCCGGCATGCCAATGTAAGCTTTTCTCAAATTATCTTTAATAAAATTAATTTCATAGGTAAATAAACCGCCTTCATGTTTTTCTGCAAAGGCTGATACTGCTTTATTAACAAAACTAATTGCCCAATTTAAACCTTCCCAAAAATTCTTGCTAAATAAAATATAAAAGAAATTATCTTCAATTGCAGAGCTTCGAGTTGAACCATGTTCGTATTTATCTGCCTTTTCACTTAACCCATACTGGTAAGATCTATTATCTCTTTCTCTTTCATAAAAACTATAGTTACCTCGTTTATGATTTTTCTTAGGAGAATATGTCCAAAACATTTCTGCCAGATTACATAACTCCTTCGGTAAATGTTCTGCTAGTTTCGTATGCCTACATTTGAGAGTATCCTCAATAATATCTTCTGCCAGACGCTGCTTATCTCTATCTCCACCTTTATAATAAGATTCTAACCTACCCCACAATTCTTTAATCCATTCTTTAGAATATTCTGTCATTTGATAAGTAGTTATAAGCAAGTCATTTACTATATCATCTAATTTATAGTAATTGGTTTCTTCGCTTTCAAGTATATATTTATCAATCAAATGTTCCAATATTATGCAACCTTCTTTAGCTGTCTTTTCTTTTTTTAAGGATAATTTAGAGTAATCTGAGCAGATTTTTGCTAAATCCAATCGCGAAATTCCATCTTTTTCATACAGTTTATTTTCAACAATTAGACTTATTAAGCTTTCTCTGCCCTCTCCACTTGGGCGCAACTGAAGATAAGGGCCCAATTTTGCATAAAAACCATTTATTTCAAATGCAAATAAGTTTGTTGTTTTAATAAAATCATTGAACATACCGTTTTTAATTATTGTTTGTCCATACTCACTAAAAAATTGACCACAATGCCGTGATTTCACTAAACCTATTTTAGTTTGCTTTTTCCAAGCTTCCGGCATTTTAGTTGAAAAAACCAATTCAAATAAGAATTTTTCGCGATTAGTCTCTGCAAATAGTTTATTCGAAATCCAAATTTGATAACGTCGATAAATACATCTGCCGAAAGTCTCAATTTCATCAAAAAACTCATTGTACTTCCCTTTGCATTTAATAAATTCATTATTTAAATGCTGCTCAAAACAAATATCTTCAAAAATATCGTACTTTAATCTAACAGTATTACCGTTACTAACCAATACGCCTTTTGAAATTAGACTTTTTAATATTTTTGTGTCGTACTCTGAGCTAGCAGCTCCAAGCGAAAAATCCTTAGCCCTAGTGAAAACTATTGACTCAACAACCTTCCTAAACTCGTTGTTGTCTAAACAAATTACATGTTGCCAAATATATTCTCTTAATTGATTCTCATCAGAAATGTTATCAACGTCAGTAATTTTTGAAACTACCAAGTTAATATAAAATGGTGATTTCAGAAGTTCAGTATATGAGTTCATATCTAACATTTTTTTAATAAGGGGATATTTTTTTGCAATCGCTAATTGCTCCGGTATCGTTAATTCGGACACTTCATAAGGATAAATTGAGTAATTACTTTCGATTTTCATAAAAGCATTTTTATCACTTGTACGGCAGGAAACGATTATTTTTGCTGATGGATATTTCTTCGTACATTCAAATAGAACACATAATAGATCTAATTTCGTTCGGCTATCGGCAATAAATTCAAGAGAATCAATAAAGAAAATAACCGGCTTGCCATTTAAATATTCAAGTGTTTGCCTAACATTAAACCCCCAAATATTATTTATGTCAGTTTCCTCAAGAAACCGTTCCGCCCTTGCATAAATAAGGTTTGATTCCTCTTCAACAATCTTCTTGCAAAGAACAGACTTGCCGCTGCCAGCTCCCCCTTGTATAGAAATATTAATGTGGTTATCTGCTTTTATCTTAGAAATAAGTTCACTTCGATCTATTTCATACTCATTATTTATTTTACAATCTATATTCCCTAATCCAACGGTTTTACTATTCTCAATAGCTTCTTGAAGTTTATATGAGTTATCTTTAATGCTCACTGTTTCTCTCTTAAGTAGTTCGTATAAAGCAATTTGAAAGTCTAGATTGTCTGTTGCTTTTTGAAGAATATCCTTTGTCGTGACTAAGTCTCTTGCTTTAACAAAGGAAATATTACCTATCTGGTCGTTTCCAGTATAATCTTTCACCTTGTTCACACTATCATTGTTAAGCGTGAAAAACTTTACATTTGTCAACGTGTTAATTTCAAGTCGCTTTGAATCCCTAATATTTTCAAGTGTAGTTCTTATCTTTGTAGGAATGTCTTTCACAGTACTTACTTGTATGTAAGTTTGCTTATCCTCAGAAATCAAATCAACGCAAGGGTAAGTATATGTATCAATATTTAGATTACTGAGCCTCTGTCCAAAGTACAAGCTTCCTGCTTCTATTGCAAATAATTCGAACAATTTTGCAGCATCAAAAAGTCCATTGATATTAAGCATCTTGATTTTCTCTTCATACGCAAAAATGTAATCTGTTATAAATTGAATTCGTTTATCCGATTTTTTCAACCATATTCCCCCTTTCACACTTCTTTTACCAGCAAAAACAGCATGATAAGGGGACGTTTCGTTTGTCATCTTCATCATTTCACTGCCCGTTCCAACATCATCTTGCCCAGTCCCAACATTCGGCTCAATTGACAAATACTGCCACCGGGTTCCTAATTAATCTGTCGAATTAGATGATTTCTTTTTTCAACGGACAGTTTTCCTAGATTCTGATATTCACTGTCCATAATATGACAGTCAAAACATTCCTTCGTCCTTGAAACGTCCCTTCTCCCTCTGACAGTCGAACGACTCTGTGCATTCTCCGTGGCTGTAATTCAACTCTTATCTACTATAACTTATACGGTATCGTTAAAGCTTCTTCCAAACTCCAACCCTCTATTATTCGATCTTTAAAAATATAGCTTTTGATTCCCCAATACGCACACATATCTTTCTCGGTGTCAAACTTCTTACCCAAGTGATCAACTACCATATTCGGATTTTTACCTTCTAACGCTTCTTCCAATGTCCAGCCGTCTTTTATCCGATCATTAAAAACGTACTCCTTAACACCCCAATAGTTACACATTTCAGCTTTTGTTTTAAAACCCCTGCCTCGGTGATCCTTAATGCTATCCGGTTGTTTACTTTCTAACGCCTCTTCCAATGTCCAATTTTCAGAAAGTCGATCTTTAAATACATAATATTTAACACCCCAATACTTACACATCTCTTCTTCTGATTTATAGCCTCTGCCTTTATGGTCTACGACCCGAACCGTTAAACAATCCTCTAAAGACCACCCTAGACTTCTTCGATCAAGAAAAACTGCATAACTGATATTGTATGCTGAGCACATTTCTTTAACGCCCTGATAACTCTTTCCTAAATGATCTTTAACCATTTTTAAACCCTCGTTATCAGTACTACCGTCTCCACGTGCCCGGTATGCGGAAACATATCCACACACTTCACCTTCTTGACTTCATACCCCGCTGCCACAAAAAACGGCAGATCGCGAGCCAGCGATGTCGCCTTACACGACACATACACAAACACCTTGGGCTTAAAATCCAAAATTTTAAAGATCGCTTTGGGATGGATGCCATCCCGGGGCGGGTCCAGAATAATCACATCGGCCGGATCGTGCAGGTTAGCCACTTCCACCATCACGTCGCCGGCGATAAACTGGCAGTTGTCGAGGCCGTTCTTGGTGGCGTTGGCTTTGGCCGCTTCGACTGCTTCGGCGACCAGCTCAATCCCAACCACTTTTTTAGAAACGGGCGCCAGTACCTGGGCAATGGTGCCGGTGCCGCAATATAAATCATAAATGACTTCGTTCTGTTCCTGACCGACAAAATCCCGGACGACGGAATAGAGCTTTTCAGCGCCTAAGGTATTGGTCTGGAAAAAGGAAAAACTGGTGATTTCAAAGGTCAGTCCTAAAATTTTATCTTCAATTTTATCTTCACCATACAGGGTTTTGGCGGTTTCAGCTTTGACCACATCGGCGATGCCATCGTTTTGGGTATGAAGAATTCCCCGGATCTGGCCGATAAGCGGCAGCTCCAGCAGGCATTTGACAAAGGCCGCTTCGTCCAGGGTTCCCTGGGTGGTGGTGGCCAGATTGATCAGCAGATCGCCGGTATGTTTGCCCTTGCGGACGACCAGATGTCTTAAAAAGCCTTCGTGGCTGCGTTTATGAAAATAGCTGTCTCCGGTTTGGGCAAAATAGCCCAGCACCGCCGTTTGAATCGCATTAAAATCCCCGTCGGTAATCTGGCAACCATCGGTTTTGACAATATTGTAGAAGCTACCCTGTTCGTGAAGTCCCAGCATCAGTGGGCCATCTTTTTCGTTATCGCCAAAGGAATACTCCATCTTATTCCGGTAACCAAAAACCTCGGGACTGGGAACAATCCCCTCATAAGCAAAACCCGCGATCCCGGCCTGCTCCAGCAGGTTTAAGACATAGCTTTCTTTGAGCTTTAATTGTTCTTGATAGGGCAGGTTCTGATAGGTACAGCCCCCGCATTTATCAAAGACATCGCAGGCGGCGTCAATTTCATTAGGGGCTTTTGCCAGCACTTCCAGGATTCGGCCTTCGTATTTTTTGCGTTTCTTGGCAATGTTCACCCGTACTTTTTGGCCCGGTAGGCCGTTTTTCATGACGACTTTTTTTTCGCCGTGCATTCCCCAGGATTTACCGGGGAAATTAAATCCCTCTATCATTAATTCAATTACTTCATTCTTTTTCAATTTGGACTCCTTAACTTTCTTGTTTTATTATGCGAGGCTGTTTATCCAGCCGGTCTTCACTGTTACGCTTTGGTCAGTTCCTGAAAATAACGGGAAACGGCAAACATCCGGGCCCCGTTGATGATCTCTTTAATGCTGATGGTGATTTCCTCTGGTGATTGCTTCATCCCGTTTTGGGCCCAGTCGATAATCATCCCCACCACCCCATAAGATAAAAATTCGGCGGTAAAAGTTTTCTTCTGGGGCGTCATCAACGGGACTGCTTCCGAATTAATTTTGCGATCACGAGACAGGTGTTCAATCATTTCGATGAAAATTTCTTTGGTAACGGTAAACAGATAATTCTGAAATTCGGTGCCGTTGATGTCTTTTAAGGTGGTTTGATAAAAATGACCATCATTTTTCATCGTCGTTAACAGCGCCAGCACCTTGCTGTCCCAGTTTTCGATGGTAAGATCTGTTCGGATCACCAGGATCGCCTCTTGATAAACGATCCAGTTGATCAGATCGTATTTATCGTGAAAATGATAATAAAAGGTCTGGCGGTTCAGACCGCACTCGGCGGTAATTTCGGCAATGGTTATTTTTTCAAAGTTTTTATTCTTTAGAATATGTTTAAAGCCCTTGGCGATAGCTTTTTTGGTTATTGATGCATCGGACATGCAGACACTCCTCATGATCTTTTTTAAAATAATTATATCATTTCAGCTTGTTATTTCAAAGTGATCCGACCCAAATAAAAAGAACCCCGCATATTGCTATGCAGCGTTCTTTCAATTTTGGTCATTTTAAAATAATTGGTCCGAGTTCAGTTCGGCTTTAACGGTCACATCTTCTTTCTCAGCCTTCTTTTTCTTAATCATGGTCAGGAAGATCGTAGCGGCAAAGAAAACCACCAGATATATAACCAGAATCAGAAAGCTGTGCCAAAAGTCGCCGGAAATCGCCCCGGTAATGGTATCCTTAAACACCACCACTGAATAGGTCATCGGCATAAAGGGATACAGCATCTGGAAGAACTTCGGCACCGTTTCGATCGGGAAGGTGCCGCCGCAGGAGGTCAGCTGCAGAATCAGCAGCGTCAATGCCACAAATTTTCCGGCATCGCCCATGTGGATAATACAGAACTGGACAATCGCCAGGAAGGTCATCGAGACCAGACAAACCGAAACAAAGTACAGGCCGGTATGGGCAATTTCCAGCCCCAGGGCATATTTAATGATGCTGCCCAAAAGAATTGCCTGAGCCAGCCCCAACAGCAGATAAATAAAGCTGCGGGCAGTCTTATTGCTGCTTTCCCGGGACAGGATCTTAAATTTCTGATCGGCATCAAAATAAATTCCGAAGAAGATAATCAGACCGCCAACCCAGAGTGACAGCGACATAAAGTAGGGTGAAAAGTAGGTGCCATAATTGGCAATCGGGTCAATGACCGCATCGTCCACCGTAACCGGCTCGCTGACATAGCTGCCCAAACCATTTAATTTGGCGGTGTCGGCATTGGCATCATTGACAGCGGTGGTAACACCGTTCTGGGCGGTGGTAATTCCGTTGTTAAACTGCTGCTGACCATCGACCAGGGTCGTGGCGCCACTGGCCAGGGTTTTGGCCCCATCAGCCAGGGTATACACCCCATTGGTCAACGTCGTGGCACCGTTTGACAAATCCGTTGCGCCATTTGTTAGTGATGAAGCGCCATCTGAAACGGCACTGGCTCCAGATGAGATGCTATCGGCAGCATTATTTAATTGACCGGCGGCGCTACTAACCGTGGCAATCCCATCATCCAGATTGCTGGTTCCAACGGCCAATGCCTGGGTCCCGGCGGCGATGGCATCCGATGCTCCGCTTAGTTGACTGCCGGCGGCTTCCAGTTGGGCAATACTGTCAGCATTGTCACTGGAGGCCATGTTCGATATAAAGCCCGCAAACTGCGGGTCAGCCATCAATTCCGGATGTTCGCCGACAAAGGCCGAGATAAAGGCGGAGGTCTGATTGACGTTACCGATCAGAGTATTCACCCCAGCGGTGTAGGCTTGAATCCCCTGATTCAACTGATCGGTTCCAGCTGCCAAACTTTCTGCACCATTGCTCACTTGGGCCGAACCATTTTTTAAGGTGCTGATACCATCGTTAAAATCAGAAAATTTGGCGGCAAATTGTGATGTTCCAGCGGCCAGGGTTTGGGTGCCGGAGGCCAGGGTCTCGCTACCGGCGGCTAACGCCTGAGTGCCGGAGGCCAGGGTTTCCGAACCGGAGGCCAATTCCTGGGAACCGGCGGCCAGCGAATAAGTACCGTTGGCTAAGGTCTGAGAGCCACTCAGCAATTGCGCCGAGCCGCTGGAAAGCTGGGTTAAGCCATCATTAAGGGTGTGCAGCTGACCGGGCACCTTGGCCACCTGATCGGTCAGATTGTTGACGATTTCGCCGGAGATACTTTCTCTTAGGGTGGTTTCCATTTGCATCTCAGCTTTTCCGAGGATCTGGCTGGCCAGATAATTTCGTTTTTCGTTGGGCGAAAAAATAATGCTGGCAGTCTGCTTGTTAACCGTCGCCGCCGAAGCAATATTGTTTGAGAAATTCTTTGGCACCACGATCATGGCATAGTAATCATCGGTTTCGGTACCGGCTTTTCCGGTGGCTTCGTCGGTAATCACATACTTGAAGGTGCCGTCCTTAATCAGTTCGTCTAGGAATTCGTCCCCGAGATTGCGCTGCTGATTATTGATGGTGGCACCCGCATCATTATTGACTAATGCCACCGGCAGGTTATCCAATTTTGAGTAGGGATCCCAGAAGGCACTGAGATAGAAAAAACTATACATAAGTGGTATAATAATAACACCGATAATAACAATAAATCGTACTGTGTTGGCTTTATTAACTATTTTTTTATTCATTTTTCGCTCCTTTCGCTTGCTTAAAGGAGTATAGCACTGCGATATCAGCTTGTAATTATACGATTATTAAAACTTGTCCGAAATCCCGACAAATCGGACTGTTTGTCCAAAAATGAAAACGGTCTCCTTATTTTTTTTAAGTTTAAAAACTTCGGTTTTCCACGATTCCCAGCATCTTTATCAAAGACATTCATAATAACCATAATAAACCCACACTATTTTGGGTATAATATCACTAGATCAATCATCAAATTTCAGGCAGGAGTTTTATCTTGAATATTCTTTCCTTATTATCCTTTACCGCATGTGTATTATTTTTGCTTCTGGGCGTTTATTGTCTGAAGTTGAACAAACGTCAGACATTGAATCAATTTGCCTTTATCGAGTGTCTGACGCTCTCAGTCTGGGCTTTTGCCTATACCTTTTTTTATACCGCCCCCAATCCCGCTACGGCCATGTATTGGCACCGCATCGCATGTATCGGCGGCAGTCTTTTTCCGCCCTTTGCCATTTATTTTTTTCTTATTTTGAGCAAAAGAGAGTATTACCTGTTCCGATTCGAGCTAAAAATCCTATTCTATGCTTTTCCCATCCTAATCCTGATCAAAAATCTCACCGGTGATACAACTGTCCTGGCAACAGGTTTTGTGCAATCCACTTCGGGTCTGGGATGGACTTACGTCAACAGCATTGGCAATGTCTGGACCTGGATTTATGTGCTATATCTGAGTATTTACTTTTCACTTGGATTTTACCTGCTCTTTCAATGGCGTAACGAATCCCCCTATCCAGTGCAAAAAAAACAGGCCTTAACCATAATTGTTATCGATACCATCGTGCTTATTTTCGGTGTATCCTCGGATATCCTGTTGCCAATGGTGACCACTTTTTTACCGCCCATGGGAAATCTGGGGACCGCTTTGTTTGCAATCGGATTTTTTTATCTGGTCAGCGATCATCAACTTTTTTCCTTTTCGACCACTGCCTCATCGGATGTGATTCTCGATACCGTTATGGACCCTGTTCTACTGCTTGATGACAAGGGCAAAATCCTGCGTTATAATCTGGCCACCTGTGCGACTTTAAAGTATGACGAGACGCAGCTCCTGGGAAAAGATTTAAATCTGCTTTTACGCTCCCAACAATACCCCCCGGACAATCTGGCGCTACTACGTACCAATAAGAAAATTGATTGTTGGGAGACTGACCTGATCACTTCTGATGGTAAAACCATCCATGCCATCTTATCTGCCGCAGTGGCAAGAGATAGCATCGATGGTTTCATGGGGATCGTCGTCACCTTTCACGATATCACGATGCAAAAAATAACCGAACTGGAATTGTTAGAGAGCCGTAAAAACTATAAACAACTGGCCGATGAACTTTATCTTCTGGCAAATTACGACGCCCTGACGCACTTACCCAATCGCCGGATGTTTTTCAACCGCCTCAAAGATCTCAGCACCCAATACCCCCTCAGTGGCCGCGATTTTTCAGTGATCTTCCTGGATTTGAATGAATTCAAGACTATCAACGACAGCTATGGCCATGCTAACGGTGATCAGGTCTTGATCCAGACGGCCAATCGTCTGAAAACCCTAACGCGACCAGATATCCTGATCTCTAGAATGGGCGGTGACGAATTTACCATCATTATTCCTGATGTCTTTTCAGCCGCTGAAGTATCTGAAATAATCGTCAATATTAAATCTATCTTCACAAAACCATTTAATGTTAACGACCTGAATTTTGATCTTTCTGTTTCGGCCGGCTTTTCATTATTCAGCCAGGCAGATTTTAATCCGGATCAACTCATGCGTCGGGCTGATCAGATGATGTACCGGGACAAAAAAATGCCAGGATTGAACGGCCAAGCCCATTTGACGCCATAAAAAGATTTTCAGAAAGGAGCTTATGAATTGAATATTCTATCTTTACTTTCATTCACAGTGTTTATTTTCTATTCTATTCTGGCTCTCTATTCGCTTAAACAGGGACTGAATGATGAATTGCACATGATGGCTATCCTGGCCGATTTATCACTGGCACTCTGGGCTTTTTGCTATACTTTTATTTACGGGGCACCGACAGCTGAAACTGCTTTTTTCTGGCATCGGGCCGGATCCATCGGTTGGAGTCTGTTTCCTGTTTTTATTTGCCACTTGTTGTTGGTGCTGACCAGAAATACCGGTTTTCTGGAAAAAAAATGGCAGCTCATTTTATTTTACACCCTCCCAATCATTATTTTGATAAAAAACCTTTTTTCTGAAACAACCTGTGTCGCCCTGAATTTTGTCCCCAGTCTGACCAATCTGGGTTGGGCCTATCGCAACGAACCGTCAAATACCTGGACTTGGATTTATGTTCTCTACCTGAGCCTCTATATTGGCGGCGCCTTGTATTTTGTGAATAAATGGCAAAGTGCATCCGCCTATGCTGATGAAAAAAAACAGGGCTTATTCTTTATCGCTGTTATTACCCTGATTCTCATTCTGGGCCAATTTACCGATATCATCCTGCCTTTTTTCGCTCCGGTTCTGCCGCCGTTA
>PGZR01000179.1 GCA_002841405.1 Firmicutes bacterium HGW-Firmicutes-4
ATGCTGGCTGATATTGCCGCATTAACCGGCGGAGAAGTTATCTCTGACGAATTAGGCTTAGAATTAAAAACCACAACCATCGAACAATTAGGCCGTGCCCGTCAGGTAAAAGTTGACAAAGAAGATACCATTATTGTTGAAGGTAGCGGAAACAAAGACGCTGTTGAAGAACGAATCCGTCAGATCAAAGCTCAGATTCCGGAAACCTCTTCTGAATATGATAAAGAAAAATTACAGGAACGTTTGGCTAAATTATCTGGCGGCGTAGCTGTTATCCAGGTTGGTGCAGCCACAGAAACTGAACTCAAAGAAATCAAATACCGGATTGAAGATGCTTTAAATGCGACTCGAGCAGCCGTTGAAGAAGGCGTTGTATCGGGTGGTGGTACAGCCTATATCAATGCGATTCCAAAGGTTGACGCGTTAATCGAAACCCTGGAAGGCGACGAAAAAACCGGCGCTTACATTATCCGTCGGGCAATTGAAGAACCAATGCGACAAATTGCCGAAAATGCCGGTCTTGAAGGTTCAGTTATCGTTTCGCAAATGGCTGGCAAAGCTGTTGGCGTTGGCTATGATGCGGCTAAAGGCGAATTTGTTGATATGTTCAAAGCGGGAATTATTGACCCAACCAAGGTTACAATGCCAGGCGGTATGGGCGGAATGCCAATGATGTAAGCCTCCGGCTGCATTAGTTAAAAATTATAAAAGTTAAATCGAAGCAATCAAAAAGGCAGTCTCTTGTGAGGCTGCCTTTTGTTTTGCTGATTTTAGAAGCGTTTAGTCAACATCGTAGGGGATGCCGGCGAATAATACTTCCATTTCGGGCTGTTCCAATTCTGCCAGTTTAACGATCAGACCGTTTAACAGCGTGATCATGGCCTGGGCATCAGGGGATTCGTCATCGGTTGGTTTGGCGGCATAAAGGGCAATCAGCATGGTATTGCGGGTGGTTCCTTTGACGTCTTTAAACAAGGTATTTAACACTCTTTTTTCATTCGTAGTCAGTTCCATTTTTTCCTCCAGATATTTATTGAAAATTTATTAAACTCAATCTTTTTAAATTAAGTTATTCGTTAAAGCGACTCGGTTTCCAGTGCCATCAAAGCGAGCTCCCAGGAATCGGTGAGTTCAGACAATTGCTGTTTGAAATCCTCATAGGAAAGATTGATTTCTGAGGCCAGGGTGAGGTTATCGTAAAAATCCGGAGCGCACATGGTCGCTTCAAGGGCTTCGATTTTTTGTTCCATCACCAGAATGGCTTCTTCAATTTCCCTAACCTGTTTTTTTAAGAGCCGAATGCGCGCTTCCTCTTCTTTTTGCTTCTTACGATCAGTTTTCTGTTGTGTTTTGGTTACAATCGATCTATTTTCTTCAGCCAGAACAGCTTCCCGTTCGGAGGCATCAGCTTTATGTTTTAAATAGTCGTCATAGTTACCCAGATGGATTTCCATTCCATCAGATGAAAACTGGTAGATCTGGGTTGAGATGCGGTTTAAAAAATACCGGTCATGGGAGATAAACAGCAGGGTACCCTCATATTGGCTCAAGGCATTTTCGAGGATTTCTTTGGTGTCCATGTCGATATGATTGGTCGGTTCATCCATCAGCAGGAAGTTAGACTGAGAAATCATCAGCCGGGCCAGTAATAACCGGGCCTTTTCGCCGCCAGACAGGGTGTTGATCGGTTTGAAGACCTCGTCGCCGACAAATAAAAAGGCCGCCAGAATATTTCTAAGTTCGCCTTCAGTCAGTTTTGAGTCGACATCCCACAGCGCTTCCAGCAGATTTTCATTGTAGAATTTCTTCAGAGCCTGATGTTCCTGATCGAAATAGCCGATATGGACCTTCTGACCCAACCGAATTTCGCCGGCATCGGCGCTCAAATTGTTCAGCAAAATGCGAAAGAGGGTGGTTTTGCCGGCGCCATTGGGACCAATGATGCCGATTTTGTCGCCCCGATGAATTTCAAAGTTCATATTTTGAAAAAGCAGACGATCGCCAAAGGATTTTTTGATCCCGGTTACCGCCAAAACATCATTGCCACTTTTAACCCGGGGGATAAAGCTGAAATGGCTGTTATGAGCAGTTTCGACCTTGTCGAGTAACTCAATCTTACTGAGCGCTTTTTCCCGGCTGGAAGCCCGTTTTGAGCTTTTAATGGAGTTATAGGCCCGGAACCGATCAATGACTTCCTGTTGGTATTTGATTTCTTTCATCTGCTGCTGATATTGATGGTTCTGTTCCATCATATCCTGGCGTTTTTTAATGGCATATTGGGTATAATTACCATGATACTCTTTGACGTTCTGATGAGTCACCTCGATGATTGAAGTACAGACCTTGTCAATAAAATAGCGGTCATGGGAGACGATGATAAAGGTTCCGGGGTAATTCTTCAGATATTGTTCCAGCCATTGGAGAGCATCGATATCGAGGTAGTTGGTGGGCTCATCTAACAACAGCAGTTCCGGCTCCTGAAGCAGAATCTGGCCCAGAGTAGCCCGGGTTTTTTCACCACCGCTTAGCATCGAAAAGGCTTTGTCCTGATCTTCGGTTTTAAAACCGAGCCCGTTGATGACCCCGCGGATCCGGCTGGGATACTCGTAACCATGTTGTTCAGCAAAGCTTTCCTGCAGTTCCCCAAACTCCAGCATCAGTTTTTCTTGGTCTGCACCGGAAGAGTGAGCAATGGCATCGCCGATATGTTTCATTCGCTGCTCCATCGAAATTAGTGGCTTAAAAACATCTGTGAGCATTTCAATCAATGTGGTGTTTTCGGCGATATTCGACTCCTGAGATAAATAGCTGATAGTAAGCCCGTTTTTTTTGCTGATTCGTCCGGTGTCGGGAACTAGTTCACCGGTAATCAGTTTGAGCAGGGTTGATTTACCAGTTCCATTTCGTCCGACGAGACCAATTTGCTTTTTTTCATTGATGGATAGGTTCAGTTCATTAAAGATCTCGTGAATGCCGTAACTAAAATGCAAATTTTCTATGTTAATTAACATTATTTCACCTGTTTTCGTTTTTGTTCGGTTATTTAGGTTCGCTTTTACTATTCTATCAAAAAAAACTGTAAATTAAAATGAATAATTTGACGTAACTGGTACATATTGATATAATTAATCGATTATCCGAAAAGAAAGGAGAAGTTATCATGCATCGCTTCTCAAAAAAAGTATCTATGACCGTTGTTAAACGGTTGCCAAAGTATTACCAATATTTAAGTGATTTACGGAGATTCTTGGTCTTGATAGTGAATATAATTGCATTATTATCGGTGGTGGTAACATGGGTCATGCCATTGCGAACTATGAACGGTTTAAGCGGGAAGGCGTAATTCTAAAAGGTGTATTCGATGTTGATCCATTAACGGTTGGTACTGTTATTGGCAGTGTAGTTGTAAAACATATGGATGAACTTGATGAATTTATCAAGGCGAACGAAATCGACATCGCCATTTTGTGTGTACCCCGGGAGGTAGGACAGAAGGTGGCAACCCAGGTAACTGAATTGGGTGTGAAAGGCATACTTAATTTCAGTCCATTAGATTTGGATGTACCCAGTGATGTTGTGGTCGAAAATGTCAACATTACGGATAGCTTATTCACCTTAACCTATCTTTTGGGCGAATAAGAGATTAGCTGTAAAATAGGAAAGAGTTTGATTTGCATCAGACTCTTTCGTTTTATCAAAAAAAGCACTCACAGCTCAGCGCTTTCATCGTTCAACAAAAAAGAAACACGCTAAACGTGTTTCTTTTGTTTTATAACAAGTTATTTAAACATGATTTTCGTAGTTTTTAACTTACTTTCCGCTGGAACTCTTGAAATTAATAAAATCCAGGACTTCTTGCTTATAGCTTTCCGGGAAAGAGAAGTAAGAAGAAAAGGAATCCACTTCGTCGTTGGAAAAAACGTAAGATTTTAGAAATTCTTCACAGGTCATCGGTTTGGGGTTGCTGGGCAAAAGTTTTGGTTGATCGGTTCTGCATAGTAAATAGTCAACTGAAACTTCAAAAAAATCAGCAATTTTGATCAACAATTGGTTTTCCGGTAAATTTTTATCTTTTTCATACTTAGAGATGGAGCTTTTGTTAAGATAGAAAAGATTGGCAAAATTCTCCTGAGTTAATCGTTTCGAAATCCGCAACGCCTTTAATCGACTACCAAAAGTATTATTTTCCATTTTTTCACCTTCTTTCAGTTTAGAATTGTTGGCATAAATGCACTGCCTATTGCTCTTAATTCTCTTAGGAGCAGCAGACATTCTCCGTATTTGGCTTTTTCAGGGGCGGCTTCATTGCCTGGAAATGGGGATTCAAGGGATTGATTGATTATAGCTGTTTCGGTTATTGTGTCAAACAAAGCATTAAATTCTGTGTTGACTAAGGGATCAGTTGATTTGCGTTTTGATTTTTCGTCTTCGGTTATAATTTCATCGTAATTGAGGGCAATCAGAGTCGATCCATTAAAGGTTGCCTGGAGTAATCCGCTATAGCCATCTCTGTCAGCAGTGCTGATGATTGAATAAGTATCGAGGGTATCAATTTTTATTGGTTCATGATCACCTTTTGTGGCCTGATCAAGAATTGCTACGGATAATTTGATAAATCGCTCAGATGTTTGAGTCGCCCCAGAGACAGCATCGATTTCATCAGGATTTTGGGATAGCAAGAGTTCATTGTAAAGACGGAGATATAAGGCGCCTAAGTTTGCTATAGCCAGATTTTCCCAGGTTGCATCAGAACCCTCGATAGTAAGACGTGCAGCTTTGTTTCTATCGATTTCTTGTAGGTTTACCTGGGTGATCACTCCGTTTTTAATCAAAAGGTTCAATTGCTGGGCATAACCCCGAGCATCATAATACTTTGTCGCCGCAGAATATTGGCCATCGACTAAGGATTCTAAATTTTCGGCAGGTAGAATTGAACCGGTTGTGGGGTCGTTGATCAGTTCTTTTTCCACACAACCGGTTAATAAAAGTGGTATCAAACCTGAGATCAGGAGTAAAATCAGCAGGCGCAGCCCAGGGGAGTTTTTGAGTTTGTTTTTTAGCATCTTTATCTCCACTTCATCGTGTTTGTGTTAATAAGCGGAAGCATTCATCAGCGGTGGTACAATCTGTTTTTTTCGGGAAAAAACACCATTCATGTACTTGCTGAATTCTCCCGGCTGGAAACCGAAAGCCAGTTGAGCTAGGTTTTTGGCTTCCCCGGCGATAATCAGCTCAGTTCCGCCTAAAATGATGTCGGTAACCATTAGAATGGCTAGATCCAAGCTCTCTTCTTCACATAATCTGTTCATTTCCAGCAGAACCCCATCCAGTTTGTCAAAAATCCCCCGGAAATCCCCGGTATTAATTTGCGAGACCCCAATTTTATAGGTCCCCATGGTGAATAGCTTTCGATCGGTGGAGATGATTTCTGAAGGGTGCATTTCTTTTAAATTACTACCAGCTACCAGCATTTTTTCGCCATAACTCTTAACATCGACATTTAGTAGCTTACCCAATTCCCGGGCGACGGTTCGGTCATCGCTGGTGCAGGTGGGCGAATTAAAAAGTAGTGTATCAGAGATAATTGCACTAAGCATCAGTCCCGCCATAGCTTTGGGGATGACGATCTTATTTTCATGGTACATTTTAGCGACAATCGTAGCCGTACAGCCAACTGGTTCAATGCGGAGATACAACGGCGTGGCGGTTTGGATTTCGGCCACCCGATGATGGTCGATGACTTCAATGATTTCGGCTTCTTCCACCCCGATAATCGACTGGTTCCGCTCGTTGTGGTCGACCAGAATTACTTTTTTTCGGCTGAAGTCGATCAGATTGCTACGCGAAATGGTTGAAATGACTTTTCCATCAACATTTACCACCGGGAAACGTTCGTGATCAGAGGTTAGCATATTTTTTTTGACATCATCAATGGTCTCGTAGGTCATAAAATATTCCAGATGGTTTTTTTGGAAATATTTTTTGATCGGAATTCCTTGGCAGAGCAGTCGGATGACTTCGAAAGGACCGAAGGCCACAATCAGAACCGCCCCTTTGTAATCATCCGGGATATGGAAAACAATATCTGGTGATGCGTTGGAAACAATAATAATTCCGGCTCCGGTGGCAAAAGCCCGGTTCATATAGATATCCTGCTGAACCGTGACCAGAATGTCCTGACTGCTTAAAGTCTGGCTTTCCTCGATTTCGGTGATGGTATAAACATCCCCCTGAACCAGTTCGGATTTGATTGATCCATAAACCTGAGCTTCCAGTAATTCAATGATATTATCCAGTGGGGTTTCGCTGTTTCGGAGCAGCGATTTTGAAAAAGCATCAGTGTAGGCCGGGATAATGTCCGACAGTGAAACCATGCCGATGAGTTTTTCGTCCTCACTGATCACCGGCAGCGAACGGCCAGGGTGATCAATGATCTGCCCCATCGTTTTAGAGACGGAGTCATTTTCACAGGCCATCGAAAAATCGGTGAGAATCAGATCCGAAACCTGCGGTTTGACGTCCTTGATCAGCTCGGGTAAATCGATTTGAAAGGTATCTAGGACAAACTGGGTTTCTTTATTGATGGGGCCCAATCGGGCCGGCAAGACCTGGGTGTGTCCCAGAGCCTGTTTTAAGTGGGCATAGGCAATGGCGGAACAAATGGAATCAGTATCCGGATTCCGGTGTCCGAAAACGTATATTTTCTGGGTCATCGGCGGACCTCCTTTTTATTAAGATGGTGAATAAGTAATTAAAAACCGCAGCACATCCGCATAGACAAGATCCCGCTTATCTTCATTAAGTATTTCATGTCGCATCAGTGGATAAAGAATCAGATCGACATTCGAAACCCCGGCTTTCTTTAGCTGTTGGGTGATCTGGGTCACTTCTTTGCCCATACCGCCGACCGGGTCGTCCCGTCCGGCTAAAAAAAGCATCGGGAAATCGTGGGGGATCTTTTTTAGATTGGCGTCTTTGGTGGTGTAGTCTAGACCATAGAATAAATCCCGGTAAATACCGGCACTGCAAGTGAAGCCGCAGCGGGAATCCTTTATGTAGGCATCCACATTGATTTTACTCATGGAGATCCAATCATATTCAGTCCGATTGGGTTTGAAATTTTTATTATAACTGCCAAAGGAGAGGTCGGACAGCAGTTTAGATGGCGTTTTTTCACCTTTTTTGCGGATCTCCCGGCGGGCAATAACACTGGCGGCTTTGCGCATGAAATTGCTGATACCCACGGTGGTGCCGATAATAACCGCCCCTTGATAGAACTCAGAATAATCAATAACCGCAGTTCGGGTTACCACCGAACCCATGCTGTGACCGACGATAAACAGCGGCAGCTGCGGGTAGGTATCTTTGAGCATCCCCGAGATTTCTTTGACATCGGAGACAACCCGGGCCCAACCATTACCGCTGGCAAAAAAGCCCGGTTCACCAGAATCTTTACCGGTTTGGCCGTGGCCCCGCTGATCATGGATCACAGCCAGGTAGTGATGTTGATATAAAAAATCCATAAATTCATGATAGCGTCGGGCATGTTC
>PGZR01000180.1 GCA_002841405.1 Firmicutes bacterium HGW-Firmicutes-4
TGACACTCGGCATTCTGAAAGGAGCACCATGGACAAACTCTATATAAAAGATTTTGAGGTATTTGCCTACCACGGGGTTTTCCCCGAAGAAAAAACCCTAGGTCAGAAATTTCTGATTTCGGTGACCCTGAGTCTCGATATGCAAGAAGCCGCTCTCACCGGCGATTTAACGAAGTCGGTTCATTATGGTGAACTGTGTCATGCCCTGGAAGTGGAATTCAAGAAAGAAAGCTATGACCTTATCGAAACCGCCGGGGAAATGCTGGCCACCTATGTTTTAAAACATTATCCGATGGTTAAACATGTCAGTATTATGATTAAAAAACCCTGGGCTCCAATCTTAAAATCGATGGATACTGTCGCCATTGAAATCAATCGCGGTTGGCATCAGGCTTTTATCGGACTGGGTACCAACATGGGTGACCGCAATCAGAATCTAACCCTAGCCATCGAGGCCATCAGAGCTACCCCGGGCATTGAAGTTCTGACCCAGTCTTCTATCATAGAAACTGAACCCTGGGGTTATACCGATCAGGATGCATTTCTCAATTGTGTCCTGAAAATCAGAACCACCCTGCCCCCTCATATTCTGATGAGCCAGCTGCTCGACATCGAGTTGGGCCTCAAGCGAGAACGAACGATCCACTGGGGACCACGAACCATCGATCTGGATATCTTATTCTATGATAACCTGGTGACTGATGACCCCCATGTCATCCTACCCCATCCGCGCGTTCAGGAGCGGGCTTTCGTGATGGAATCAATGGCAGAAATTGCGCCTTACTTTGTCCATCCGCTACTCAATAAACGGATGTCTGAAATTTTAGACAACTTAAAAAAAACATAAAAAAAGAGGCCGTTAAAGTTTAACTTACGGCCTCTTTTTTATTATATCTTTATTTATTCCTATTTAATCGTTCTATCCAAAATAAATCGCATAAGCAGTACGGCTCGGGGAGGTAAGACCCATCTCAGTAACAGTGACACCAATTTCTGCCTCGACATTTTCAAACAGGTCAAAGATTTTTTTCCCCGATTCCAGTCGAAATCCATCTTCGCCGGGGTAGATACTATCCTTGATTGCCACACCGTAGCGATTTTTGACGTCGCGAATTAGCGCTTCTCTGGCAAACTCACAGGCGAAATTACATAGTTCCATGATAATGTACTGATCGAGAACATTTTCCCGGGAAAAGCAATAGTTTTCAATTTCCGGCCCAGCAGTGACGATATTCGGAAAAACGTAGGTCGCTTTAGAAATTTTTTCAACCCCTACTTCACTGACAAATTCAACTCCATCCAGGGTGAAGTGGGTAGCATCAATGATTTTTGCTTCGGAAACCCGATATAAAACCTTCGGTCTCGGAATATTTCTTGCGGTCTCAAGAATCCGTTCAATCGGCAATGCTCGTTTTGATCCTTTTTTCATCCGGATATGTTCATAAAATTCGACTTCATTCAAGAAAAATCCCAGGTTAGTCATTGTAATGCTGCTCATCTTCACACACTCACTCTTTCTAATAAGCGCGGGCGAAGTAGGCCATTTTTTGCGCCGGCTTGCCGCAACAGACGCAATTGCCTTCGTACAACACTTCCTGTTCATCTTCAAAAGGAATACAACGGATTGACGCCCCAGTGTCTTCCTTGATCTGATCTTCACAGCTACGTTCACCACACCACATTGCTTTAATAAAGCCCGGATTTTCGGCTAAATTCTTTTTGAACTCATCAATATTTTCCGCTGTCGAGGTTTTTTCTTCCCGCATTTTCAAGGCTTTATTAAAGAGATTCGCTTGAATTTCGATCAATAAGTCAGCCACTGCCTGGGCGACATTATCCAGACTGACCGGGGTTTTTTCGCCGGTATCGCGACGGGCCAGTACACATTGGCCATTTTCAATATCACGAGGGCCGATTTCCAGACGAATCGGCACGCCCTTCATTTCCCACTGATTAAACTTCCAGCCGGGCGAATAGCCATCCAGGTCATCGACCTTGACTCTAAAGTCTTTTCCCAGTGTTTTACTAATTTCCCAGGCTTTATCCAGAACCCCTTCTTTATGTTGGGCCACCGGGATAACGACGACTTGAATTGGTGCAATTTTCGGTGGTAAGACCAGGCCATTGTCATCCCCATGAACCATAATAATGCCACCAATCAACCGAGTTGACACACCCCAGGAGGTATGATACGGAAAGGATTGCTCATTATTGCGATCGAGATAGGTAATTTCAAAGGCCTTGGTGAAATGCTGACCAAGATTATGGGAGGTTCCCGATTGGAGTGCCTGTCCATCATGCATCAGTGCTTCCATGGTATAGGTCGCATCGGCTCCGGCGAATTTTTCTTTATCGCTTTTTCGACCCACCACCATCGGCATGGCCAGGTGACTTTCAGCAATTTCCCGGTAGATTCCCAGCATCTGCATGGTTTCTTCCTGGGCTTCTTCTGGGGTTTCATGAAGGGTATGCCCTTCCTGCCATAAAAATTCTGAGGTTCTTAAAAATGGTCGGGTGGTTTTTTCCCACCGCACTACCGAGCACCATTGATTATACAAATAAGGCAGCTGGCGGTAGGAATTCAGCCATTTTGAGTACATGCTGCAAATGATCGTTTCTGAGGTGGGACGTACCGCCAGTCTTTCAGCCAGTTCTTTGCCCCCACCATGGGTTACCCAGGCTACCTCAGGGGCAAAACCTTCCACATGTTCAGCTTCTTTGGTTAAAAGGCTTTCTGGAATCAAAAGCGGAAAATACATGTTTTCATGACCCGTTTCTTTGAAGCGTTTATCATAAGCTCCCTGAATCAGCTCCCAAATAGCATAGCCATAGGGCCTGATCACCATAAAGCCTTTTACCGGCGAATAATCCACCAATTCTGTTTTGGATATAACATCCGTATACCATTGGGGAAAATCCACTGCCATGGGTGTGATTTCTTTGACTTGATTTGTCTGTTTTTTTCCCATTGTTCTTCTTTCTCAGACTGCGTCTGTTAAACAAAAAAATCACCTGCGCAAGCAAGTGATTTTTAGTGGTTATCGAGTAATTATTTTACTTCGATGCTTCCGCCAACTTCTTCAATTTTAGCTTTAATATCATCAGCTTCTTCTTTAGTAGCAGCTTCTTTGATTGGTTTTGGAGCTTCGTCTACTAATGCTTTTGCTTCTTTTAAGCCTAAGCCTGTTAATTCACGAACAACTTTGATAACTTTGATTTTTTGATCGCCTGCAGCAGTTAAAATTACATCAAATTCAGTTTGTTCTTCTGCTTCTTCTGCAGCACCACCAGCAGCTGGAGCAGCCATCATAGCCATTGGAGCTGCAGCGCTAACGCCAAATTCTTCTTCTAATGCTTTTACCAGTTCAGATAATTCTAATACTGTTAAACCTTTTACGTCTTCAATTAATTGTGTTACTTTTTCACTTGCCATTTTATAA